>JBBPYI010000204.1:0-6373 GCA_038200075.1 Mycobacteriales bacterium | reverse complement strand
GCCGATCCGGGCCACCACCGCCGCGAGGTGCTCCGGGGTCGTGCCGCAGCAGCCGCCGACCAGACCCACGCCGTACTGCTTGGCGAAGTCCTGCAGGGCGTCGGCCAGCTGCTCAGGCTCCAGCGGGTAGACGGCACCGTCTTTGCCGAGCTGCGGCAGGCCGGCGTTGGGCATGACGCTGATCGGCACGGTCGAGTGCTGGGCGAGAAAGCGCAGGTGCTCGCTCATCTCGGCCGGGCCGGTCGCGCAGTTCATGCCGATCACGTCGATGCCGAGCGGCTCCAGAGCGGTCAGGGCCGCGCCGATCTCCGAGCCGAGCAGCATCGTGCCGGTGAGCTCGACGGTCACCTGTGCGATCAGCACGACCCGCTTGCCGGTGGCGGTCATGGCCCGCTGCGCGCCGACGACCGCGGCCTTGGTCTGCAGCAGGTCCTGGCTGGTCTCCACCAGCACGGCGTCCACGCCGCCCTCGATCATGGCTTCGCACTGCTCCTGGTAGGCGTCGCGCAGCAGCGAGTACGGCGCGTGGCCGAGCGTCGGCAGCTTGGTGCCGGGGCCGACCGAGCCGATCACCCAGCGCGGCCGCTCGGGGGTCGACCAGGCGTCGGCGGACTCGCGGGCGATCCGCGCCCCGGCCAGCGCGGTCTCGCGGATGCGGTCGACGATGTCGTACTCCGCGAGGTTGGCCCAGTTGGATCCGAAGGTGTTGGTCTCCACCGCGTCGCAGCCGACGGCGAAGTAGGCGTCGTGGACCGAGCGCACGACGTCGGGGCGGGTGACGTTGAGGATCTCGTTGCAGCCCTCGTGGCCCTCGAAGTCCTCCAACGCGAGGTCATGCGCCTGGAGCATCGTGCCCATGGCGCCGTCGGCGACGACGACCCGCTCGCGCAGGGCCGTGAGCAGGTCGGGACGCACGCTGGTATCGGACACCCGGCGATCCTACCGAGGGCGGGGTCGCCAGGCGCACCGTGAGCGGTAGGTTGCGCGCCACACCAGGTCCGGCACGTTCAACAGGGAGCAACAGTGAGCGACAGCGCCGCGAGCGGCTACACCACCGTGCTGGTCGGCACCGACGGGTCGGAGTCGTCCTTTCGTGCCGTTGACCGAGCGGCGGCCGTCGCCCGGGATGCCGGAGCGACGCTGCTGCTGGCGTGCGCCTACCGGCCGATGTCGGCCCGTGAGGTCCAGGACGCCGCGGACGCGCTCGGCGGCGAGTCCTACAAGGTCGCCGGCTCCACCCCCGCCGAGGACGTCCTGCGCGACGCGGCCGACCGGGCCAGGGCGGCCGGGGTGACCGAGGTCGACACGCTGGCCATCGAGGGCGACCCGGTGGATCAGCTGATCGCCATCGTCAAGCAGCGCGAGGTGGACCTGGTCGTCATCGGCAACCGCGGTCTCAACAGCCTCGCCGGCCGGCTGCTCGGCTCGGTGCCCGCCAACATCAGCCACCGCGCCACCTGCGACGTGCTGATCGTGCACACCACCGGTCGCGCGAAGAGGTAGCCGTGACCTCCCCCCTGATCGAGCACCCGCCCGTCGCGGGGGGCCTGGACCTGGACCTGCCCGGCAAGGGCGTACGGCTACGCGCCACCCGCTGGCTCGGGACCGGCACGCCCGTCCTGCTCCTGCACGGACTGGCGTCTTCGCGTCGGTTCTGGGACCTGGTCGTCCCGGGCCTGGCCGGGATGCCGGTGCTGGCGCTGGACCAGCGGGGACACGGCGACAGCGAGCGACCCGACGGGCCGTACGACGGGGCGACCGTCCTGGGCGACGCCCTGACGGCGCTCGATGCCCTCGGACTGTCCCGGGTGGTCGTCGTCGGGCACTCCTGGGGCGCTTCGACCGCACTGCGTCTGGCGGCCAGCGCACCCGAGCGCGTGCTTGCGGTGGTCGCCGTCGACGGCGGGCTCGGGTCGGCGCGCGACGCCGGCGCCACCCGAGAGCAGGCCCGCGAGGCGCTGACCCCTCCGCGCACGGCCCTGCCGCCCGAGCAGCTGCTGGCTCGGGTGAGCGCCGGACCGCTCGCGCCGTGGTGGAGCGAGGCGGTGGCGGCGGCCCTGCTGCCGCTGTTCGGCGTCGGCGACGACGGGCTGGCCAGGGCGCGACTGCCGTTCGAGGCGCACATGCAGATCGTCGACGACCTGCTCGACGACGACGGACAGGCCAGGCTCGGTGAGGTGCGCTGTCCGGCGTGGCTGGTCGCCTGCGACGACGGCAGCCACCCCGACTGGACGGCGCGCAAGGCGGCTGCGCTCACCAGGGCTGGCGCCCTGCTGTCCCAGCCGCGTCTGCAGACCTGGACCGGCGCTCTGCACGACGTGCCGTTGCAGTGGCCGGCACTGGTGGCCGGGCTGATCCGCGCTGCCGCCGACGAGGTTGCCGCAGCCGGGGCGGGCCGGTCATGACCCCGGCCGTCTCGCCGCCTGACCCGCCCCTGCTGCGACCGGTGCTCATCGCCGCCTTCGAGGGCTGGAACGACGCCGGCGACGCCGCGACCGGCGCTGTGGAGCACCTCGAGCAGGTCTGGGACGCCGAGCGGCTGGTCAGCATCGACCCGGATGACTACTACGACTTCCAGGTCAACCGGCCGACGGTGTCCCTGGTCGACGGCGTCACCCGGCGCATCACCTGGCCCACCACCCGGCTGTCGATGTGCCGACTGCCAGGTGAGCGGGACGCTGTGCTCGTGCGGGGCCTGGAGCCCAACATGCGCTGGCGCGGGTTCTGCGACGAGCTCCTGGCGCTGGCCCAGCAGCTCGGCGTCGAGACGGTGGTGACCCTCGGCGCGCTGGCCGCCGACAACCCCCACACCCGGCCGGTCCCGGTCACCGGGACCAGCTCGGATCCCGCGACCAGCAAGGCGCTGGGCCTGGATCACAGCCGCTACGAGGGTCCGACCGGGATCGTCGGGGTCTTCCAGGACCACTGCTCGCGCGCAGGGCTGCAGGCCATCAGCTTCTGGGCGGCCGTGCCGCACTACGTCGCGGCGCCGGCCTGTCCGAAGGCGTCGCTGGCACTGCTGCGCCGCATCGAGGATCTGCTGGATCTGGCGGTGCCGCTCGGTGACCTGCCGGAGCTCTCGCGCGCCTGGGAGCGCCAGGTCGACGAGCTCGCCGCCGCCGATGACGAGGTGGCTGAGTACATCGCCTCGCTGGAGGAGCGGGAACCGGCGGCGGACCTGCCCGAGGCGTCGGGCGAGGCGATCGCCAAGGAGTTCGAGCGCTACCTCAAGCGGGGCGGCGACGAGCCGGGCTGAGGCGGTCATCTCACGACCGGTCAGCGGAAGCTGGCCGCGATCTGCGACTCCGCGCTCGCGTAGGCCGTCCCGGCCTGCCCCATCAGCGCGCTGATGCCGTCAAGGGCCTGCTGCAGGCCGCGGGCGGACTGCTGCCACTGCTCCCACAGCGCGCTGAAGCGCTGCGAGGCCTGCCCGCCCCAGTCGCCGCCGACCAGCGGCGCGACGGTCCCGGACAGCACCCGCAGCTGCCCCTCGATCTCACCCGCTCCACGGGAGACCTGCGCCGACAGGGCGTTGAGCTGCTCGGGTGTGACCTTGATACCGTTCACGGGGACCTCCGCGGTGCTGCCGGCGACCCGGGTGGCCGCCTGCCCGCGACGCTAGGCCCGCCCCGGCCGTTTGCGGGCGCGTCAGCTCAAGCTGTGGACAACCTGACGCCCAGCAGTCGGTCGACGGCCGCGACCACCAGGGCGGGCGCTGCGTCGTCCTCACCCGACTCGGCGCACCAGGCGTCGACCAGCGCCAGCGCGGCCGGGGTGTCCAGGTCCTGCGCCAGCGCCGCGCGCAGGGCCGCCACCAGCCCGGTCCCCGACGGACCAGACGCCCGGGCCACGCCGGATCGCCATGCCGCCAGGCGCTGCTCGCCGGCGGTCAGGACTGCGTCGGTCCACTCCCGGTCGCTGCGGTAGTGCGCGGACAGCAACGCCAGGCGCAGCGCTCCCGGGTCCACCCCGGCGGCCCGGAGCCGGGAGACGAAGACCAGGTTGCCGCGCGACTTGCTCATCTTCTCGCCGTCGAGCCCGACCATGCCGGCATGGACGTAGGCCCGGGCGAAGGGCCATTGTCCCGAGCCGACCTCGGCGTGCGCGGCCGACATCTCGTGGTGCGGGAACAGCAGGTCCGAGCCGCCGCCCTGCACGTCGAAGGCGCTGCCGAGCCGGTTGACGGCGATCGCGGCGCACTCGACGTGCCAGCCAGGCCGCCCGGCGCCAAGCGGTGAGTCCCACGACGGCTCGCCCGGCCGGGCCGCCAGCCACAGCAGCGCGTCCAGGGGGTCCTTCTTGCCGTCCCGGTCGGGATCGCCTCCGCGCTCGCCGAACAGCGCCAGCATGGTGGTCCGGTCGAACCCAGCCACCTGTCCGAAGTGCGCGGCGGAGCCGACGGCGAAGTACACGTCGTCGCCGTACGGCGTCGCGATCCGGTAGGCCGCGCCGGCCTCCAGGAGCTGCACCACGAAGGCGGCGATCTCGTCCATGGCCTCGACCGCACCGATGTAGTGGGTCGGGGGCAGCACGCGCAGCGCGGTCATGTCCTCGCGGAACAGCTCCGTCTCGCGCTCGGCGACCTCCCGCCAGTCCTGCCCGTCGCGGGTGGCCCGCTCCAGCAGCGGGTCGTCGATGTCGGTGACGTTCTGCACGAAGTCCACCGTGAGCCCGCGGTCCCGCCACAGCCGCACCAGGGTGTCGAACGCCAGATAGGTGGCGGCGTGGCCCAGGTGGGTCGCGTCGTACGGCGTGATGCCGCACACGTAGAGCCGCGCGGTCGGTCCGGCGACGGTGACCTCGAGCAGGTCCTGACGGGTGCTGTCGTGCAGCCGTAGTGGGGTGGCCGAGGCATCGCCCGGCAGGTCGGGAAGGACGGCGGCGGGCCAGGACTGCATGCGGGCAGCCTACCGAGCAGCCACGGCGTCCCGAACTGATCTGGTCACCCGATCGGGTGAGAGCACATCACGCAACGTGACCGATCTCAAGAACATGGTGACGTTGCGTGCAACCCCATCCCGGCTCATCAGCGCCCTGGCGGTCGCTGCCGCCCTGACTGTGAGCCCGGCGGCCCCGGCCGCACTGGCTGACACCAGCGCGCCCCAGGCGGCCGTGGCGAGCCGCCTCACGGTCGCGCCGTCGTCGCTCACCACCACCTCGTACGCCTTCTCCTCCGTCCTGAACGGCGCGCCGGTGCGCTGGAACCCCTGCGCGCCGATCCGCTGGACGGCCAACACGACCCGCGGCCCGGCAGGCGGCCTGGACGTGCTCAAGGCGTCCGTCGCCCGCATCGCGGCCCTGACCGGCACGACCTGGCAGTACGCCGGGCCCTCCAGGACGGTGCCGACGGCCGGCTACCTGCCGCGTAGGGCCCAGTCGGCGTACGCCCCGGTGCTCATCGGCTGGACCGATGCTGCCTCCAGCGACCTGCTGCGCGGCCAGGCCGGCTCGGTGCTGGGCATGACGCGCACCGCGTGGTTCGGGGTGCAGACGCCCGACGGACGCAAGGTCGCCGCCACCCGCGCCGCCGTCATCGCCCTGGACCGCACCGACCGGCTGCCGCTGCGTGGTGGCACGTCCTGGACCTCCGTCACCCTGCACGAGCTGGGTCACGCCATGGGTCTGGCCCACGTCAACGACTTCCGGCAGCTCATGGCGCCGGTGCTGCCCCGCGCCCTGGGGGACCTGCAGACCGGCGACAAGGCCGGACTCGTCAGGCTCGGACGTACGGCAGGCTGCGTGACCGTCCCTGCGCTGTAAGCGGGTCTAGAAGGGCGGCCAGGGAATCGCCGGCCAGTCGTTGCTGGGCTGTGGGTGGCGGCGGGTCGTGAGCAGCCGGTCGACCCGCGCGACCGTCGCGGCGACCTCGCGTCGGGTCAGCAGGGCGTGCAGCTGCTCCCCGAGCTCCCCCTCGAGCTCGGCGCGGATCCGCGAGAGCACCTCGACGGCCTCGTCGGTCAACGGGTCGCCGCGCCACTGCCACAGCAGGGTCCGCAGCTTGTCCTCGTGGGAGAAGCAGATGCCGTGGTCGACGCCCTGGACCCGGCCGTCCTCGCGGGGCAGCAGGTGCCCGCCCTTGCGGTCGGCGTTGTTGACGACGGCGTCGAAGACGGCCATCCGGCGCAGGTCCGGGTGCTCGCTGCGGGCAAGGGCCTGCAGGTCGACGGTCTCGTCGACGTCGACCCACAGTTGGCACATGCCCGGGCCGTACGGCCCCTCGCGCATGACGGTCGGCGGCACGACGTCCCAGCCGGTCGCCTGCGAGACCAGGTATGCCCCGACCTCCCGGCCGGCCAGGGTGCCGTCCGGGAAGTCCCACAGCGGGCGTTCGCCGCGCACCGGTTTGTAGACCACCGCCGCGCTCACGCCGTCG
>JBBPYI010000203.1:0-14305 GCA_038200075.1 Mycobacteriales bacterium | reverse complement strand
CGCCGAGCGCGCCGCCGTCCTGCAGCACCGCGAGCCCGGCCTTGAGCGCGGTCCGGTCCGGCTGACCGCGGTGCACGGGGATCAGCGCCAGCCAGCCGCACGCCCGGGCCCACACCCCGACGAACACCTCGGACTTGGTGAGCAGGGCCGCCGGCCGCGGGCTGTGGAAGAACACCAGCGGGCCGTCAAGGATGCCGCTGTGGTTGCCGGCAAGCAGCACCGGACCCGTCAGCGGCACGTGGTGGGCGCCTTCGACGCGCAGGGCCAGGATCGCGCGCGACAGGGCGCGCCCGGTCAGGCGTACGCCGTGGACGACGACCGGCTTGGGAGTCCCGGTGACGCGTCGCCGAGCCGGGGCGGGGGCGGTCGTGGTCACCGGGTCAGACCGGCGTCGCGGGCCAGGGCCAGCACGCGGGCGACGACGGCGGCGGCGTCCAGCGCCGAGCTGTCGAGGTGGACGGCGTCGGCGGCGGCGGCCAACGGGCTGGTGGCCCGGCTGCTGTCGAGCCGGTCGCGACGGGCCAGGTCCGCGCCGACGGTGGCGAGCAGGTCGGCGGCCGGAGCGCTCACCCCTGCGTCGGCGTCACCGGCCCGGCGGCTGGCCCGCACCTCGGGGCTGGCGTCCAGGAAGACCTTGACAGGGGCGTCGGGGAACACGGCCGTACCGATGTCGCGGCCCTCGAGCACCGCACCGGTCGCGCCGGCGAGCGTGCGCTGCAGATCGACGAGCTGACGGCGTACGGCCGGCACCGCGCTCACTGCGCTGACCGCGGCCGTCACCTCGGCGCCGCGGATCTCGGCGCTCACGTCCTCGTCGGCCAGCAGCGCGCCCTGCACCGCCGGATCGGTCGACAGCCCGATCGGCGCAGCGTCGACCACGGCGGCGATGGCCTCGGCGTCAGCGAGATCGGTCCCGGCGCGCAGGACGGCCAGCGTCGCCACGCGGTAGGTCGCGCCCGTGTCGACATATCGCCAACCCAACTGCTGGGCAACCGCCCGGGCGACCGTGCTCTTGCCGCTGCCCGAGGGGCCGTCGAGCGCGATGACCTGGGGGGTGGCGGTGGACACGGGGCTCCTCGGGCGAGCGCCGGGGGCGCGGGGATGAAGACCCCAGCCTAGTTGCGCGGCGTACGGCCCCCGCGGGCTCGCCGTGCGGTCAGGGCACGACGTCCCAGCCGGCGGCGGCGAGCGCCCGGGCTGCGTCATCGCGCGCGGCAGCCTGCACCAGGAGCTCGATGACGCCGCGCGGCCGGCCGGCAAGGTGCTCGACGCGGACGTCCTCGACGTTGATCCCGGCCTCGGCAGCGCTGACCAGCACCCCGGCCAGCTGACCGGGCCGGTCGGTCACGGCGATCCCGATCCGGGCGAAGTCCCGGTCGTGGGCGCTGTGCTTGACGGGAACCCGGCTGCGCCCGACCCCCCCTCGACGCAGCAGGTCTGCCACCGCCTCGCGGTGCTCGCCCTGCCCGGCCGCCAGCGCCTGCAGCGCGTCGGCGGCGACCAGCAGCTCACCGGCCAGGGCGCGCACGAGGGGGGCGACCGCCGCGGCGTTCTGCGTCAGCACGTCGACCCACAGGTCGGGATCGCTGGCGGCGATGCGGGTGGTGTCCTGCAGCCCCGGGCCGGACAGCCGCACAGGGTCCAGGCCCGCGTCCGTGGGCCGGGCGGTCAGCAGGACGGCGGCCACCGCGCTGGCCGCGACCTGGGGCAGATGGCTGACGAGCGCCACAGCGCTGTCGTGCTCGGCCGCCGTCAGCACGACCGGGTTCGCGCCGCCGCGCTGCGCCAGCTCACGAGCGGCCGCCAGCGCTGCGGCGCTGGTCGAGGACCCTGGGCACAGGGCCCAGGGCCGCCCGACGAACAGCTCGGCCGTGGCGGCGGCGGGTCCAGAGACCTCCCGACCGGCCATCGGATGCGTGCCGCAGATTGTCGCCATCTGCGCACCCGATGTCTCGAGGTCAGCATGAAGTCCAGCCTGCGTCGACGCAACGTGACTGTAGGTCGTGGCGGCACCCACGCCCTGCAGCCGTTGCAGCTCCCCCACGACAGCCCTGGGCGGCGTCGCCACCACGACGTGCTGCACGCTCTCTCGCCCGTCCCACGGGCGGCCGGCACCCCGTCGCAGCGCTTCGGCCAGGTGCTCGGCGCTGCGATCGGCGAGCAGCACGTCGTCAGAGTCGGCGAGCGCCAGCGCCAGCGACGTACCGATCAGGCCGGTGCCTACGACGAGCACGGAGGCCGTCACCGCGACCAACCCTCCACGGGAGGGACGGTCACCGGGGCAGGTCGGTGCGCAGAGCCGCTGCGCCCCGGAGGTAGACGTGCCGCACCTGCGACCGGGTGCGATCGGTCTCGACATGAGCCAGCAACCGGAGCACGCGCGGCATCGCGCCGGGGACGTCGATCTCCCCCGCGCACAGCAGCGGGACGTCGACGATGCCCATCTGCCGGGCCGCGTAGGCCGGGAACTCCGCCTTGAGGTCGGGGGTCGCGGTGAACACCACGCTGATCAGGTCGTCGGCGGTGAAGGAGTTGGTGTCCAGGACCGCGGTCAGCAGCTCGGTGGTGGCGTCCAAGATCTGCTGACGATCGTCGGCGTCGATCTGGATCGCGCCTCGTACGGCTCGCACGGCCATGTCGCCTCGCTCTCCTGTCGGTCCTGGCACCCTAGCCAGTGGTCGGTCAGGGGCGGGCGAATCCCGTCGTGGGGGGCGCGGACGTCGCGCCCGGCGGCTCGGCGACCGCGCCCTGGCCCGCGGCCCCGGTGACCTCACCCGCCGCCTGCCCCACCGTCACCGCTCGATCGCGAGCGACGGTCTGCAGCATCGCCATCGCCGCCTCCGAGCTCACCCCGTAGCGCTGCATCAGGACCCCCTGGGCCTGCCTGATGACGGCGCGGGTCGACAAGACCGGAACGAGCCGTTCAACGGCCAGCTCGAGCGTCCTCGGCCGCTCCAGCATCAAGCCGCCCAGCGCGTCCCGGCCGGCCGCTGCGGCACGCCGCAGCCTGGCCACCCGCGCGCGTGCAGCTGGTTCCACGCCGGGCCCGGTCGCGTGCTCGTAGCGATCGGCCAGCGCCGCCGCGTGCAGGACGAGCCGGGCTGTGCGATCGACCCACAGCTCCAGGTCATCGTCGCCTCGGCCGACCTCGAGCTCGGCCGGCGATGAAGCATGGCTACTCACGTACGACCTCCCGCGTCTGAGACAACTGGCCTGGAGCCCTCGGGCTGCTCGCCGACCGGTCAGAGGGCGACGTCGCGGGAACACGAGAACGCCGACAGCGGCGACGAGGCGCGAGGTCTGGGCCGAAGTGCACGCACGCTGATGGATCAATCATGACACGGCGGCAGGACGGGACCCCGCTTCACATCGCGACAAGCTTGAACACCCCTGCCAGCTCGTCACGGGTCAGCGCCCGGATCTTGCCCGGCTTCTGCGGTCCGAGCTGGACCGGGCCGACGGCCGTACGCACCAGGCGCTGGACCGGATGGCCGACCTCGGCCAGGGCGCGGCGCACGATGTGCTTGCGGCCCTCGTGCAGCACCAGCTCGAGCAGAACCCGGTTGCTGGTCGAGTCGACGAGCTTGAAGGAGTCCATTCGCACGATGCCGTCCTCGAGCTGCACGCCCTCGCGCAGCCGCTTGCCGACATCGCGCGCGACCGGGCCGAGCACCTCCGCCAGATAGGTCTTGGGCACCTCGTAGGACGGGTGCGACAGCCGGTGGGCGAGCTCGCCGTCGTTGGTGAGCAGCAGCAGACCCTCGGTGTCGGCGTCGAGGCGCCCGACGTGGAACAGCCGCTCCACCCGGTCGGCCACCAGGTCGCCGACGGTCGGGCGGCCCTCCGGGTCGGTCATCGCCGTCACGTAGCCGCGCGGCTTGTTCATGGCGAGGTAGACCTGCCCGGCTGCGGTGTTGATCCGCATCGTGTCGACCCGGATCACGTCAGTCTCGGGGTCGACGCGGCGGCCCTGCTCGATGACGAGCTCGTCGTTGACCGAGACCCGGCCCTCGTCGATCATCTTCTCGCAGGCCCGGCGTGAGCCGATGCCGGCCGAGGCCATCACCTTCTGCAGGCGGATGCCGTCGGAGTCTGCCGGGGTCGATCGGGGCTGGATCATGCGGTCCTCACATCGAGAGGGAGGCGTCGTCGAGCTCGTCGAGCTCGGGAAGCAGGGGGGCGAGGGCGGGCAGGTCGTCGAGGGTGCGCAGTCCGAGCCGCTCCAGGAACAGCGGCGTCGTGCGGTAGAGGGTGGCCGATCCGTCGGGGTCCTGGCCGGCATCGGCGATCAGACCGCGGGCCTGCAGGGTGCGCACGACCCCGTCGACGTTGACGCCGCGTACGGCGCTGACCCGCGCCCGCGTCACCGGCTGGCGGTAGGCGATGACGGCCAGCGTCTCGAGCGCGGCCTGGGTGAGCCTGGCCTGCTGACCGTCGAGAAGGAACCGCTCGACGTACGGCGCGCAGTCCGCCCGCGTGTACAGCCGCCAGCCCGCGGCGACGCGCCGCAGCTCGAAGCCGCGCTGCGCGAGGGCGTACGACGCGGCCAGCTCACCGAGTACCTGCTCCACCTCGGCGACGGGCCGTTCGGTCACCTGCGCCAGGGTGCTCTCCGCCACGGGTTCGTCCGTGACGAGCAGCAGCGCCTCCACGACCGCGCCCAACTCGATCGGGGGCAGCTCGATCGGGGGCGGCGCTGGCTCAGGAGCGTCCGAGGGCCGGGCGAGATCGTGCTGGTCGCTCACGGCTCCTCCTCGTCGTCGACTGCTCGTGGCGCGTCCGTGCGCCCTCCATTGTCGGGGCTGGGCATTCCGGAGTCTGTGGCCGCAGCCAGGTCGTCGTCGAACTCCGCCCCGGCTCCTGCGTCGGCGCCCTCGTCGTCGCCACCGAGCCACCGGACGTGCAGGTCCCCGAGCGCTTCCACCTGCTCGAAGGCCAGCACCCCCTCGCGATAGAGCTCGAGCAGGCCGAGGACGCGCGCGACGACCTCCAGCGTGCCCGTGCAGTCCGCCGTGAGGCTGCGGAAGGACCCGCCGCCGGTGCGTCGCAGCCGCTCGCGCAGCAGGGCTGTCTGCTCGCGAACGCTGACGGTGCCGCCGTGGACGTGGTCGACCGCGACCTCGACGACCGGACGCGGCGCCATGGCCCGGGCCGCGAGCTCGGCGAACTGGACCGGACCCAGTCCGAGCAGGACCTCCGGGAGCAGCCCGGCGAAGCGAGGCTCGAGCGAGACCGATCGCGGGTAGCGCAGCGACTCCGCGGACAGCAGTGCGGCCAGCGCCAGAGCCGCCTGCTTGTAGGCGCGGTACTGCAGCAGCCGGGCGAACAGCAGGTCCCTGGCCTCCAGCAGGGCCAGGTCCTCCTCATCGTCCTCACCCGCCGACGGCAGCAGCCGGGCGGTCTTGAGGTCCAGCAGTGTCGCCGCCACTACGAGGAAGTCGGTCGCCTGCCCGAGGTCCCACATCGCGCCGAGCGCGCGCAGGTGAGCCAGAAACTCGTCGGTCACCTGCGACAGCGCCAGGGAGGTCAGGTCCAGCTGGTGCTTGGCGATCAGGCCGAGCAGCAGGTCAAAGGGTCCTTCGAACACGTCCAGGTGCACCGAGAACACCGTGGGGCGTACGGGCTGCTCGCCCGGGTTCTCCCCTGCGAGCCGCGCTGGCGAGAGGTCGCTAGCGGCCACCGGTCACCAGCGAGACAAGGGGCCCCAGCAGCGTGTCGAGCAGCGAGGGAAGCAGCGCCCGAGGCCCGCCGAGCGGGATGAGCAGCAGGGCCAGCAGGACGGCGATGCCGATGTTGCGCTCGATCAGCTGGTACTCCGCCTTCTGCCACGTCCCGGTGCGCGGTGCGAGCCCGAACAGCAGATACCCGCCGGCCAGGGGAGGCAGCGGCACCAGGGCCAGGACCCCGAAGAACAGCCAGGACACGCCGATGAGCAGCAGCGCCCGCAGCTCCAGCGGACCACCGATCCCGAACTGCAGCAGCGTCACCAACCCGCGGGAGGGCAGGCCCCCGCTGGACCCGGCGAGCAGCCGGAACGCCACGAGCAGCAGCAGCCCGAGCGTGCTGAGCAGCAGAGGCCCGGTGGCCAGGACGGCCACCAGCGCGCCACGGCGTCGGCGGTCAGGCGGGTCGTACGGCTTGGCCCAGCCGATCCCCGCGATGAGGCCACCTACGGCTCCGAACGGATCGATGTGACGTCGAGGGTCAGGGCTCAGACGTCGCTCCTGGCGGGGTCGAGGGTCTCCCACGCGAGTGGCGATCAGCGCCTGCGTGAGGCCCTGGATGACCAGCGCCAGCACGAAGGCGACGAGCAGCAGCAGCAGGGAGACGGGGTCGCCGAGGGCTTGCAGCACCTCAGACGCCGTGCAGCCGGCGCACCAGGGTGCTCTGCTCGCCGTGGGCTTCAAGGTCGGCCAGGACCATCACCAGCGCCTCACGCACGATGCGGCCGCGGTCGACGGCCAGGCCGTGCTCACCGCGCAGCGTCAGGCGGGCCCGTTCCAGGTCCATCAGCTCCTCGGGCGAGATGTAGACGGTGATCTTCTCGTCGTGGCGCTCCCGGCCGGTCGGCCGTCGTTCGGCGTCGGCGGCCACCCGCCGCCGGGCCGACCGGGCGGTGGTGGCCGCCGCCTCCGTGGTGCCCTGGGGATGGTTCTGTGCGGTCTGGTCCTGGGTCGGCGAGCTCTGACCCGGCACGACGTGCTCCGGGCGAGACGGCGCCTCGGTGGAGCGCTGCGTCCCGCCAGGTGTGGGCGCGTCACCGGAGCTGACTCGCCTTGCACCATCGTCGGTCGACCGGAACAGCTCCGAGGCCCCGGGCAGGCTGGTGCGACGGCTCATCTGGCCAGGACCTCCTTGGCCAGATCGCGGTAGGCCGTCGCCCCTGCCGAGCTCGACGCGTAGGTCGTGATCGGCTCGCCGGCCACCGTCGTCTCCGGGAAGCGAATGGTGCGGTTGATGACGGTGTGGAAGACCTTGTCGCCGAATGCCTCGACGACCCGAGCCAGCACCTCGCGGCCGTGAAGTGTCCGGGAGTCGTACATTGTCGCGAGAATTCCCTCAAGCTCCAGCTGAGGGTTGAGCCGCTCACGGATCTTTTCGATGGTCTGGATGAGCAACGCCACCCCGCGAAGAGCGAAGAACTCGCACTCCAGCGGGATGATTACGCCGTGCGCGGCGGTCAGGGCGTTCACCGTGAGCAGCCCGAGCGAGGGCTGGCAGTCCACCAGGATGATGTCGTAGTCGTCCATCACGGGACCGAGCACCCGGGCCAGCGTCTGCTCCCGGGCGACCTCGTTGACCAGCTGCACCTCGGCCGCTGACAGGTCGATGTTGCTGGGCAGCAGATCCAGCCCTGGCACGTCGGTGGTCAGCGTGACGTCCCCGACGTGCACGTCGGACTCCATCAGCAGGTTGTAGACGGTGCGGTCCAGCTGCAGCGGGTTGACGCCGAGGCCGACCGACAGCGCGCCCTGCGGGTCGAAGTCCACCAGCAGGACGCGGCGACCCGCTTCTGCCAGGGCAGCGCCCAGGTTGATCGTGCTGGTCGTCTTGCCCACGCCGCCCTTCTGGTTGCACATCGCCAGGATGCGAGCGGGTCCGTGCCGGTCCAGCGGCGTCGGGGTGGGGAAGGAGGGCCGGGGCCGGCCGGTGGGGCCTACGCCTTCGGCCTCGCCGATCGCCAGCGAGGCCGGGATCTCGCCGGCGGCCAGTGCCGTCCTGGTACGGGCGGGTCGGCTCGAGCTGTCGTCGGTCGAGGCAGTGGGCACGCGGGCTCCAGGGGTGGTGGGCGAGCTGGGGTCTGGGGACAGCTGTCCCGCGGCACGTTCGAGGTCTCGCAGGACCGCGCTGTCCGGCCAGGTCGCCGCGGCCCCGGCGTCGGACCCGGCAGCGACAGCAGCGGCGACTGGGGCAGGAGCCGGCTCGAGAGCAGCGGGCGCGGGGGTGGCCGGCGCAGCCGCTGGCAAGGGGACGGCCGGCGTCGCGGTGGCGGCCTCGGTTGCCTGCGACGCGGCTGCCGGGTCGGCAGCGGGCTTGGCGGCAGCTCGGGTGGCAGGCTTGTCGGCCGACTTCTTGGCCAACTTCCTGGCGGGCGTGGCGGCGGCCTTGGCTGGCGCCTGCTTCGCCGGCGCTTTTGCCGGCACCTGCTTGGCCGAGGTCTGCTTCGCCGGCGCTTTTGCCGGCACCTGCTTGGCCGAGGTCTGCTTCGCCGCCGCCTTTGTCGGCGCCTTGGCGGCCGGCACTGCACGAGCCGGTGTACGGGCGGCAGCGCGGGCAGGCGCAGCCGGCTTCGCGGCGGCCCGGGGCGCCGCCGCCGGGGCAGCGGCGGGACCGGTCGGGCGTACGCGCACCACCCGCTTCCCGAGCGCGCGCGCGGCCCCGCCCGTCGGGTTCGCCGGCGGAACCGGCTCGGCGTTACGCCCTTTTGTCGACTTGGCCACTTAGCGGCAACTCTCCTTAGCGACGATGTGACAACTCGCTACAGCGAGAGGCGTGCGGACTCTAGGCTTGTCGACCGCTTCGTCACAACGTCGTCGCCTGATCTGGGGACGACACGCCGCCGGTCTGTGGACAACTCTGCGCTGCGGGCTCGGGGATGCGCGGTCGCGTAGACCTCCCGCAACCGCTCGACCGTCACCAGGGTGTACACCTGCGTGGTCGTCACGGACGCGTGCCCCAGCAGCTCCTGCACGACGCGGACATCGGCGCCGCCGTCGAGCAGATGGGTGGCGAAGCAGTGCCGCAGGGTGTGCGGCGAGACGTCGACGGTCAGCCCAGCCGCTGCCGCGGAGGCCCGCAGCACCGTCCAGGCGCTCTGCCGGGACAGCCGACCTCCCCTTGCGTTGAGCAGCAGCCCCGGCGACCCGGTGCCGGCGGCAGCGAGCACCGGCCGGCCGCGGACCAGGTAGGCCTCGATGGCCCGGGCGGCGTACGAGCCGACCGGCACCATCCGCTGCTTGCCGCCCTTGCCGTCCAGGCGCACCAGCCCCTCCCCCGACAGGTCGTCGACGTCGAGCCCGACGGCCTCGGAGATGCGCGCGCCCGTGCCGTACAGCAGCTCCAGCAGCGCCCGGTCGCGACGGCCCAGCGGCGTGCGCTCATCGGGCGCGGCCAGCAGCGCCTCGACCTGCGTCACGCTGATGGCCTTGGGCAGTCGCCGGGCGGGCGCCGGCGGGCGGACGTCGCTGGCCGGGTCCACCACGGTCCACCCCTCCCGCAGGGCGAAGCGGTGCAGGCCGCGGACGGCCACCACGGCGCGTCCGGCCGAGGCGGCGGACAGCGCAGGGTGCAGGTCGTCGCCCGTACGCAAGGCTGCCAGAAAGCCGGCGACGTCGGCCTCGCCCACCTCCCCCAGCCGGGCCCGCCCGAGGCCGGCCAGGTGCGCGAGGTAGCGGGCGAGGTCGCGCCGGTAGCTCGACAGCGTGTTGGCCGCCAGACCCCGCTCGACGGCCAGGTGGTCCAGATAGGCCGACACCGCCCGCGCGGGCGGTGGCTCGCTGCTCAGCCGAGGACCTCCGTCAGGGCCGCCAGCGGCAGGCCGTGGGCCTCGGCCACCGGGGCGTACACCAGCTGCCCCGAGACGGTGTTGACGCCCAGTGCGAGCGCCGGGTCCGCCGCGACCGCCGCGGGCAGCCCCCGGTCGGCGATCTCCACGGCGTACGGCAGCGTGACGTTGGTCAGGGCGTAGGTCGAGGTGTGCGGCACCGCGCCGGGCATGTTGGCGACGCAGTAGAACAGGCAGCCGTTGACCTCGAAGGTCGGATCGGAGTGCGTGGTCGGGCGAGTCGACTCGAAGCAGCCGCCCTGGTCAACCGAGATGTCGACCAGCACCGCGCCCGGCTTCATGCGTGAGACCAGCTCGTCGCTGATCAGCGTCGGCGCCTTCGCACCGGGCACGAGCACCGCGCCGATCACCAGGTCTGCGTCCAGGACGGCCCGCTCGACCTCGTAGGAATTGCTGGTCACGGTCTGCAGGTGGCCCTGGTAGATGCGGTCGGCGTCACGCAGCTTGGCGACGTTCTTGTCCAGCAGCAGCACCTCGGCCTGCATGCCGAGCGCGATCGCGGCAGCGTTCATGCCCGACACCCCGGCGCCCAGCACGACAACCTTCGCGGCGTAGACGCCCGACACCCCGCCCATCAGCACGCCGCGGCCCCCGGAGCCGCGCTCCAGGCAGTGCGCGCCGACCTGCGGAGCCATCCGGCCCGCGACCTCCGACATGGGGGCGAGCAGCGGCAGCGAGCGGTCGGGCAGCTGCACCGTCTCGTACGCCACCGCCGTCGTGCCCGCCGCCAGCAGCGCGTCGGTGCACTCGCGGGAGGCCGCCAGGTGCAGATAGGTGAACAGGACCTGGTCGCGGCGCATCCGGTGGTACTCCGACGCGACCGGCTCCTTGACCTTCAGGACCAGCTCGGCCTCGGCCCACACGTCGTCGGCCGAGCCGATGATGCTGGCGCCCGCCGCGACGTACTCCTCGTCGGTGATCGAGGAGCCCACGCCGGCGTCCTTCTCCACGCTGACGCTGTGGCCGTGGTCGACCAGCTCCTTGACCCCCGCCGGGGTGATGGCCACCCGGAACTCGTTGTCCTTGACCTCGCGGGGGATGCCGACCTTCACGACGTGCCTCTCGGTGGTGGGGGTGCGGCCGGGCCGATCGGGCGCGGCGCTGCGGGAGCGCCGGTGAGCGCGAGCGGAGTCTAGGGCCGCACCCACCACCACCGAGGGCGTACGGCCGACCTAGGCCCGGGACGGCAGCTCGAGGAGCGAGGCGAGGTCTCCGGCGATCACGACGGGGAGCACGCCCCGGGACCACACGCGCGCCGCACCGGCCGTGGGCGCGCCGCCCGACTCAGGGCGGCACCGGGCGACCTCGACGTCCACCGTCGCCGCTTCACGGCGCAGGGCCTGCAGGCGGCGTTCGGCGTCAAGTCGGTTCTCCCGGGTGACCGGCCTGGCGGCCTGCCTCTGCTCCTGCTCGCACAGCCGCCGCCAAGCATCGAGCGCCAGCGCACGCGGGTTCCGCGCGGTGCCGTCCGGTCGGCTCATCGTGGAACCGGCGCCGTGCCTCACACTGCCGACCCGGTGATCGGGGCCGCGATGCGGCCGGACAGCGCCTCCGGTGTGCGACTCGTCACGCCGGGCCCTGGCCTGGCCCGGTCCCGATGCCCGCCGGCTGCGAGGGAACGGACAGCCCGATCGGGAACCAGCCGGCCGTGACGGCGTGGTCCAGCAGACGGCGTACGGCGGGCGGAGGTGGTGACAGGCGGACCCGCCACCCGGCTGCGCTGAGCATGTCGTAGGCGTCGGTCAACGCGGCGAGTCCTGCGCTGTCCAGGAACGTCAACGCGCTGATGTCGAGCAGGACGGTGCCCTGGCCCAGGGGTGCGACGCTGCCGCCCGCGGGCGGGCGAGTGAGCAGCGCGATGCCGGTGGCGAGCTCCGGCGCCGAGGCCAGGTCGAGCTCGCCGTGTAGGGCCACCCGTACGCCGTCGTCGTAGACGTCGAACGGGCCTACGCAGAACACGGCAGGTGCGGACGGCCTACAGGGCTGAGGCAGGGACATGGCGATCACTCACTCCGAGGCATCTCGGCGTACGCAGGGTGTCGGCTGGCGTAGAGACGCCCGCAGCCGCGGCTTGCGCGGCGACCACTTCCGACCAGCTGTGTCTCAACTGTGGATCACCGTACGCGGGTGCGCTGGGGTTGTCGAGGGCCCTGACCGGGCGCAGGTCCGCGACTGTGGGACCGTGGTCTTGCAGCCGGGCAGCATGCCGGGCGCACTCGCGAGCTCAAAGGCCGGCCATGCCAACAGATGCGTACGAGCAACATGAGGACGAGCTGGCGTTGAGCCTGGCCGGGTTGTCCGGGCTGTTGACCGGCGACGAGCTGCTCGAGCAGACCCTGGTGCGGGTCGCTGACTTCGCGGTCCGGGCGGTCCCCGGCGCCGACGGCGCCGGACTGACGCTCTTGGAGTCCGACCGGCGGCAGACGGTGGTAGCCACCCAGCCCTTCGTGCGGGAGGTCGACGACATCCAGTACGGGCTGGACGAGGGGCCGTGCGTCAGCGCCGTCGCGACCGGCCAGACGCACCGCTCGGGCAACCTCGGCGGGGAGGCGCAGTGGCCCCGGTTCGGGCCGCGGGTCGGACGGCTTGGAGTGCACAGCGCCCTGTCGGTGCCCCTGCTGCTCGGCGACCAGGTGCTCGGGGCCCTCAACATCTACGGCCACGCGCGCGACGCCTTCGACGGGCATGCACGGCAGCTCGGCGAGACCTTCGCCGGACCGGCCGCCGTCACCGTCGCCAACGTGCAGACCCTCACCCAAGCCCAACGCCTCGTCGCTCAGCTCCAGCAGGCCCTGGTCAGCCGCGCCGAGATCGACCAGGCCATCGGTGTGGTGATGAGCCGCAGCGGAGTCAGCGCTGACGAGGCGTTCGCGCGGCTCCGCACGATCAGCCAGACACGGCAGATCAAGCTCGCCGACGTCGCCCATCAGATGCTGCAGGAGATCGCCGGGCGCGCCCGGGCCCGGCACACCGGCACCGCACCAGAGCCGACCAACTGACCCTTCGGGTCCTACGACAGAGCGGCCCGGGCCCGTCGAGCCGTGCGACGCTCGTACATCTGCCGGTCCGCTCGCTCCATCGCGTCGGCAAGGCTCTCGTTCGACTCCAGCTCGGCGAAGCCGGCGCTCAGGCACGCGCCGGCGACGACCGACGACAGTGCGGCGTTGACCTCGAGGAAGCGCTCCTGCACCTCGGGCAGCGGGCAGCCGGAGACCGCGCACACGAACTCGTCGCCCCCGACCCGCACCACGAGGTCGTAGGAACGCAGCACCCGCCGCAGAGCGACGCCCACCTCTCGCAGCAGCTGGTCCCCCCGGGCATGACCGTGGACGTCGTTGACCTGCTTGAGCTGGTCGACGTCGAGGAAGGCCAGGACCAGCGGCTCGCCATCCCTGTGGGCCCGGTCCACGGCCTGCTGGAGCTGGTCCTGCCCGGCGTGGCGCAGCAGGGCGCCGGTCAGCTCGTCCCGGTAGGCGTTCTGCAGCGTGTCCGCGGCGCTGCGGCGGTCGGCCGCGGCTTTCTGCCGGTCCAGGGCTGCGGCTGCCCGGTCCCCGGCCGCCAGCAGGCGGTCACCGATCGCCTGCTGCGCTTCCTCGGCAGCTGCGGAGGCGGCGTCCCGGGCCTGCGCCGCGCCGTCGCGCGCCCAGGCTGCGGCATCCCGAAGAGCCGACTGCTCACGATCCACCGCTGCCGCGGCGCGGTCACCCGCAGCCTGCTGCGCGTCACCCGCATGCGTTGACGCCACGTCGCGGGCCCGGGCGGCGCCGTCGCGGGCCAACGCCGCCGCGTCACGCACGGCCGCGTCGTGCCGGTCCAGCGCCGCCGCCTCACGATCCCCGGCCGCCAGCTGACGGTCCCCGACGCCTCGCGCGTCACCGCTGTCCGCGGAGGCGGTGTCGCGGGCCTGGGCCGCCTGATCCCGAGCCAACGCCGCGCTGTCGCGTGCTGCCGTCTCCTGCCGATCGAGCGCTGCGGCCGCGCGATCACCTGCTGACTGCTGGGCGCCGCCCGAGACCGCGGCGTCACGAGCCCCGGCAGCCTCGTCGCGAGCCAGCGCTGCCGCGTCGCGCACCGCGGCCTCCTGGCGGTCCAGCGCCGCCGCCGCCCGGTCACCGACTGCCTGCCGGGCATCAGCGGAGTCCGTGGACGCGGCGTCCCGGGCCTGGGCGGCCAGATCCCGCGCCAGCGCTGCCGCATCGCGCAGCGCCGCCTGCTCCCGGTCGAAAGCCGCCGCTGCCCGGTCCCCTGTCGCTTTGTCCACGGCTGCCTCGTGCCTGGCCGCCGAGGCAGCCGCACGCAACGCCACCACGTGGCGATCCATCGCGGAGGCGGCCCGGTCGGCCGCTGCCTGCCGAGCCTCCCCCGCGGCCGAGGGGACCACCTCGCGGGCATCGGCGGCCTGGTCTCGGGCCAAGGCTGCTTCATCCCGCAGCACCGCCAGCTGCAGGTTGAGCGCCGCCTCCACCCGGTCGCCCGCGGCCCGCACCTCGGCGGCGCTGTCCCGCGCCAACGCAGCCGCGTCCCGCCACGCCGCCAGCTGACGATCCAGGGCCGCCGCCACCCGGTCCACGGCGGCCTGCAGCACATCGCCGGCGTCGGCTGCGGCGACGTCACGAGCCTGGGCCGCCCCGTCCCGCGCCGCCGCCGCCGCGTCCCGCATGGCGCCGTCGTGGCGATCGAGCGCCGCCGCCACCCGGTCCTCGGCGGCCTTCACGGTGTCGCCGGACTCCGGCGCGGCTG
>JBBPYI010000202.1:0-5265 GCA_038200075.1 Mycobacteriales bacterium | reverse complement strand
TTCGAGCAGGATAGTGAACTCGTCACCACCGAGGCGGGCCACAGTATCGGCTGGCCTAACGCTTGCGGTCAGGCGCTCGGCAACGGCCTGGAGCACGACGTCACCAACCTGCTGCCCGGCCACGGCGTTGATCTTCGACATGCCTCGCAGGTCCAACAGCACCAACCCGCTCTGGTTGTCGTCCCGTCGACCCCAGGCCATCGCCTGACCGAGCCGGTCGAGCAGCAGCGCCCGGTTGGCCAACCCGGTCAGTCCGTCGTGCAAGGCGAGGTGCTGCAGCCGCTGCTCGTGCTCACGCCGCTCCGTCACGTCGCGCAGGTTGACCACGACCCCCTCGATGCCGGAGGTGTCGAGCAGGTTGGTCATGACGTGCTCGGTCCATCGCCAGCTCCCGTCGGCGTGCCGGACGCGGCTCTCGAAGACCTCCGTCGATCCGGGCGTACGCATCACCCGCCGCCAGGCGCTCTCGACGACCGGCCGGTCCTCGGGATGGTCGAAGTCCCCGCTGGGCTGCCAGAACAGGTTCCGGTCGTCGTAGCCGAGGTGCCTTCTGATCGCCGGACTGACGTAGAGCAGCCGGGCCTTGCGGTCCAGGACGACGACCACGTCGGTGGCGTACTCCAGCAGCGCCCGCAGGCGGGCCTCGTTGGCCAGCACCGCACGCTCGGCAGCCACGCGCTGGGTGATCTGCAGGCCGACGGCCAGCCCGCCCGTGACCGCTCCGTCGGCGTTCAGGGTGGGCCGGTAGTTGCCCTCCCAGACGTGCTCCCCCATCTCGGCGACGACGCGGCCTTCGTCGCCGGCCAGGCTCGCCTCGAGCGCGGCCAGGCTGTTAGGCACGACGGCGAGCAGCTCGAGCAGGTTGTGTCCGACGAGGTCGTCGGCAGTTACGCCGAGGTCGGGCAGGGCGCGTCCGCTCGCCGACGTGCAGACGCCGGCCGCGTCGTAGGTGACAACCGCGATCGGCATGCTCTGCAGGACGGCGTCGAAGCGCACAGCCTGAGTGCGTACGGCCTGCTCGGCCTCCCGCAGAGCCGTGACGTCCTCGAGCGAGCCTGCCAGCACAGCCTTGCCGTCCTTGTCCCGCATGGCGGTGACGGTCATGCACACGTGCAGGTGACGGCCGTCAGCCAGCTGCAGGGTCTGGTCTCGGCTGACGAAGTGCTCGGCCCCCGAGGCCAGCCGGGCGAGAGCCTGCTCCAGCCCCGGCCGCTCTTCGGGGACGTACGCGTCCAGGGCATCGCGGCCGACGAGGTCCGCGGCGGTCTCGCCGCGCAGCCGCTCCATGGCGGCATTGACCGCCAGGATCCGGCCTTGCAGGTCGAGGCGGGACTGCGGCACGGGCGAGTCCTCAAAACCGGCTCGCAGCTCACTGTCCCGACCACCCACGTCGGGGTCGGCATGGCGGGCCAGGGTCCCGATGACCTCTCCCCGGTCGTCGCGCAGCAGGGTCAGCGACACCCGGGCGGTGAAGACCTCACCTGCCCTGGTCCGGCAGCGGGCGTGGAAGGGCTGCGAATCGCCACCCGCCAGGAGCCGCTCGCGTTCGAGGGAGAGGTGGGGCGTGCCCGCAGCGGCGAGCGTTGACAGGTGACGGCCGAGGATCTCCGGCTCGGTCCAGCCGTAGAGCTCCTGCGCCCCGGCCGACCAGTGCGTGATCGTCCCGTCCGGCGCAGCACCCACGAGGGCGACCGGCTGCGGATTGACGGGTGCGTCGCGCACGAGGGCTTCTCTCAGGACTGGTAACGACGCGTCCAGCGAGGGGTCCGGACGCGACGGGCGTACGGCCACGGAGGCTCCCACGACCCGCTTTCTCACTGTAGGCCCCCACGCTGCGATATCGAATGGACACGTAGCGAACTAGTTCTTCGTGGCCAGGCAGCGACCAGCCGTCATCTGGGCATTCGTCGTCAAAAACCCGGATGGCCCGGGATTTTCCTCCGATCCGGCTCAGGCCGCGACGATGCTGAGGGCGTCAAGGACAACGGCAAACCCGGTGCAAGCCGGGGACGCAAAGCCACGGGGCCCAACGGGGGTCAGCCGGGCTACCGCACAGACAAGGGACACACACTCATGCGCAAGAACATCCAGCTCCTCGGCGCCGTCGCGGTCGCCGGCCTCGTCGCCGCCACCGGCTCGGCCTTCACCGCCAGCAGCGGCGTCGTCACCAGCGTCGCCGGCTACGGCACCAACACCGTCACCGGCGCCACCACGACCGCCATCGCTCACACCCTCAGCTCGACGGGCAGCACCATCACCTCCACGCTCATCACGTTCAGCGCCTCTCAGACGGGCCGTACCGTCAAGGCCGGCTTCGGGACGACCGCCCTGCAGGATTGCGTGGTCGACACTGCGACCACGGCTACGGGGACGACCGCAACCTGCACCTACGTCACGGCTTACGACACGGCCACCGCGACTGCCTTCCAGGTCGCCGTCGTCTAGTCGCCGCGCGGCGCCGCGGGCTGAGCCTCAGCCCGCGGCACTGCGCTCGTTGTACGGGCAAGGGAGACGGGCATGCACTGGTACCGAGGCGCTGCGACAGCGCTGCTGGCCGTTATTGTCGTGGTCACTGCCGCCTTCACCGCAGGCCCGCTGTCGATCGTCATGACGCACGGCGTCTCGATGCTGCCGCGGATCACGACCGGAGACCTCGTCGTTGTCGGCCCGGCGTCCTCCTACGGCGTCGGGGACGCCGCGGCCTACCGGAGCGCAACCCTTAAGACTGTCGTCCTGCACCGCATCGTGGCCGTCAAGGGTGACCGCTTCGTCGTCCAGGGAGACAACAACTCATGGCTCGACCCGGACAAGCCGACCCTCGATGACATGGCCGGCAAGGAGCTGCTGCACCTCCCCCCGGGCGGGGTCTGGCTCAAGCGCCTGACCAGCCCACCGGCGCTCGCCGCCTACGCCTTTCTCCTGCTCGCCGGCGGCACCACCGCCGTCACCCGCCGCCGCCGTCGCCTGGAGCGCCGCCTCATGTCCCCACGCCACCGCTCGACCACCATCGCCGCGCTCGGCGCCGTCCCCCCGACCCTGCAGCCGGTGGCCGCCGGGGTGGCCGCGCTCGCCGTGGCCGGGATCGCCCTCGCCGGGCTGTCGTTCACCCGGCCCACGACGACGACCGCTGCTGTGGACACGAGCGTGAGCTCGTCGATGACGTTCGGCTACCGCGCGAGCGTGGCGCCCTCTGCGGCGTACGACGGGACGAGCGTCGTGGCCCCGCAGCCGGTCTTCCGCACCCTGGCCGACGCCGTCGACGTCAGCTACGCCTACACCGGCCGACCGGGTGGCATCGCCGTCGACGCCGAGCTGTCGACCGCCGGCGGCTGGCGCTCGACCCTGCCGCTGGCGGCGCCTGTCCCCCTGACGACAGGGCAGCAGGGCGTCGTACGCCTGCAGCTCTCGCAGCTCGAGGCGAGGGCGCAGGCCGCGGCGCGGGTCACCGGCGTGCCGGCCGGACCGCTGACCGTCACGGTCAAGCCCAAGATCTGGCTGGACGGCGGCGGTCAGTTCGCGCCGCGCTGGGCGCTCACGCTCAGCGACAGCACCCTGAGCACCGCCGATCCGCTCACCGCGACCACCGAGACGAAGGTGACCGGGACCCGCGCCGCCCCCGCCCGGCTCAGCGCGCTCGGCAAGGGCCTCGACGTCGCAACGGCGCGTACGGCCTCCCTCGTCGCTCTGGCCCTGGCCGCCCTCGCCTGCCTCGTGCTCACTGCGCTCGCCCGCCTGGCCGGTCCCGTGGCCGAGGCCGAGCGCATCCGGGTCCGGCACAAGGACCTGCTGCTCGCGGTCCTGCCGATCACGCTGACCCCCGGCCGGCCGGTCGTGGACGTCACCGACGTCGAGGCCCTGGTGCGCCTGGCCGAGCGGTACGGGCTGCTGGTGCTGCACTGGCAGCGCAGCGGCGTCACGACCTATGTCGTGCAGGACGAAGGCGCGACCTACCGCTTCCGCTCCTGGGCTGCCGCCCCCGCCGACCGGCCGGTCGTCGCGCCGCAGGTATCTGAGGCCCACCAGTTCAGTCAACCGCCAGGTGTGCCGACGCACCCACCAGCACGGTGAGGTCGACTGGCCCCGATCCCATGTCCCCACCACCGGACAGGCATCCGCGATGATCTCCGACTGGACCCTCACCGCCGCCCAGCTGCTGGACGCGCTCCCAGACGCCAGCGCCGTGCTGGACGGCGACGGGGTGATCCGCAGCGTGAACCACACCTGGCGCATGTTCGCCCTGGACAACGGCGGGTCCGATCGCGCGACCGGCCCGGGCGTCAACTACCTCGACGTCTGTGACCGGGCAAGCGCCGCCGGCTCAGACGACGCAGCCGCCGTCGGCCGGTCGGTCCGGGCCGTGCTGGCCGGGCAGACCGTCGAAGGCGACTACGAGTACGCCTGTCCCAGCCCGGCCGCCGGACGGTGGTTCCAGCTGCGCATCACTCCTCTGCCCGGCATGACCCCGGGCGCCCTCGTCGCGCACGTCAACATCACCCGTCGCAAGACCGCCGAGCTGCAGCTGGCGCGGGAGGCATCCCAGGACCCGCTCACCGGCCTGGCCAACCGCTCCCTGCTGCACGAGCAGCTCGTCCGCGCGCTGCAGCCCCGCGCAGGCCGGGTCGGCAGCGACGTGGGCGTCCTGTGCCTGGACCTGGACGGCTTCAAACCGGTCAACGACAGCTACGGGCACGCCGCCGGTGACGAGGTCCTGCTGGAGGTGGCGCACCGGTTGCGCTCGGTCGTGCGCCCGCAAGATCTCGTAGCGCGACCCGGTGGTGACGAGTTCACCGTGCTCGCGCCGCGCGTGACGCCCGAGGGCCTCGCAGGACTGCAGCACCGGATCAGCGCGGCGCTGCTGATCCCACACCAGGTGCACGGCCACAGCGTCGACGTCCCGGCAAGCGTGGGAGCCCACCTGGCCGCCGCCGGTGATGACAGCGGCGTCGTGCTGCAGCTGGCCGACGCCAGGATGTACGCCTGCAAGCAGGCCAAGCACCAGGGCTTGTGACCCGGCCCTGTGAGGCTCAGCCGGCGTCGGCGACAGCCCGGGCCGTCAGGTGCCCCTCGAGCTTGCGCTTGATGCGCTGCAAAGCGTTGTCGATCGACTTGACGTGGCGCTGGAGCCGCTCGGCGATCTCCTGGTAGCTGTTGCCCTCGACGTACAGGCGCAGCACCTCGGTCTCGAGGTCTGACAGCACTGCGTCGAAGTGCGCCTGCAGGGCCCGGATGCGCTCGGCGGAGATCACCAGGTCGGCCGGGTCGCTG
>JBBPYI010000201.1:0-6250 GCA_038200075.1 Mycobacteriales bacterium | reverse complement strand
GTGGGCCCCGATGAGCTCCTCGAGCGGCAGGTAGGTCGTGACGGCGTCGCCCGAGTCGACCAGGACGAAGCGCTCGACGTTGTTCGGCACCTTCACGCGGGCGAAGTGCTCGGTGCCTGTCGCGGGGTCGAGCACCAGGACCGCGAGGTTCAGCGACAGTCCGCTGATGTAGGGGAACGGGTGAGCCGGGTCGACCGCCAGCGGCGTGAGAACGGGGAAGACCTGGGCCCGGAAGTAGTCGTGCAACGGGACTCGTTGCTCGTCCGGCAGGTCGCGCCACAGCACGATGCGGATGCCCTGGTCCTCCAGCGCCGGCCGGACCTGCTCCAGGAAGCATTGCGCGTGCACGCTGGCGAGCTCTCGGGCCCGCTCGGTCATGTGGGCCAGCTGCTGCCGAGGGCTGGTGCCGTCGCTGCTGCGCACCCCGAGGCCCATGCTCTGACGTCGTTTGAGTCCGGCGACCCGCACCATGAAGAACTCGTCGAGGTTGCTGGCGAAGATGGCCAGGAACTTCGCGCGCTCCAGCAGTGGCGCGTCAGGGTCCCGGGCCAGCTCCAGCACGCGCGCGTTGAAGTCCAGCCAGGAGACCTCGCGGTTGAGGAACCGGTCGTCGGGCAGCGCGTCCGGGGCGACGACCTCGAGCCGACCCTGCGCCGCGTCGGCGTCAACGAGGTCGGCGTCCGGCTCCACGTCGATGCTCACCCCCCCATGGTGCACCGTCGAGGTGAACGCCTGTCAGAGCAGTCGGTCGACCACCGACGCCGTGTGGGCGCCGACCCCGACCAGCAGGGCTGCCTGCAGGTCCTGCGGGGTGTCGACGTCTTGCCGCAGCGCCGGGGGCGCTGACAGCTCGACCGCGCCCGAGGCCAGGTGCCGGGCGCGCGAGCCGGTGCCGTACGCCGGGAGCAGATCAGCAGTGCCGGCCGCCGCCAGCACCGTTGTGCCACGTGCAGAGGCGTCGGCGACGAAGGCGCGGCCATCGGTCGGGACCTGGGCGAGCGCTGCCGCGAGGTCTTGTGCCCGCAGGCAGGGCAGGTCCGAGGACACCGTCACGATGCTGCAGCCACCGAGCTCGGCGCGCAGCAGGCCGGCGCCGTGCACGAGCGCTGCGTTCAGGCCGGCGCCGGGGGTGTCGCGGGTGACGCGCGCCCCGAGCGCGGCGAGGGCATCGGCGGCATCGGCGTCGTCGGTGACCACCAGCACCTGCGCTGTGTCGGGACAGGCCAGGCACGCCAGGACGACGTCGCTGGCGAAGGCGACGGCTAGCTGGCGTCGCGCCTGGTCGCCGTACGCCGCCAGCCGTGACTTCGCCTCGGCGAGCACCTTGACGGGCACCACGACTCCCCAGGTGGGGGGCGTACGGGATGCAGGCACGGCGTGGGAGTCTCGCAGACCAGCGGACGGGCGAGCACGGGAGACGCGGTGACGGGACGAGGACGGCTCGGGCCGTGGTATCGACTGGCGATCGTGCTGCTCAAGCCACCGTGCGTGCTGCTGAGTCGTCGACAGGGGTCGGGCACCGAGCACGTGCCGGCGGGCGGGATCATCCTGGCGGCCAATCACGTGGCGCTGACCGACCCGGTGGCGCTGACCGACTTCGTCCTCTACGACCTGCAGCGGGCGCCGCGCTTCCTGGCCAAGAGCACCCTGTTCCGGGGCAACGGCCTGGTCGGTCGGGTGATGCGCGGCGCCGGCCAGATCCCGGTCGACCGCCACGCGCCCGATGCCGCCCGGGCGCTGGACGCCGCTGTCGCCTCCCTGGCTCGCGGCGAGACCGTGGTCATCTACCCGGAGGGGACGGTCACCCGCGATCCCGAAGGCTGGCCGATGCTGGCCCGCACCGGGGTGGCCCGGCTGGCGCTGCTGACCGGCGCCCCGGTCGTGCCGCTGGCGCAGTGGGGGGCGCAGGACGTCGAGCAGGTGCTGCGACGTCGGGCGCCGCTGCGAAGAGCCCCTGTGCGCTTCCGGGTGGGGCCGCCGGTGGACCTGTCTCGGTGGATGGGGCAGGAACCCAGCGCAGCGGTGCTGCGCGAGGCCACCGCGGCCGTGATGGCGGCGATCACGACAGAGCTCGAGGTGCTGCGGGGCGAGACCGCTCCGGCGCAGGCGCACGACCCGCGGGGCGAGCGTCCCGACGGCCAGGACGGGCGGAGGACGGCGTGATGCGCGCAGCGGTGCTGGGGTCGGGGTCGTGGGGCACGGCGTTCGGCAAGGTCCTGGCCGATGCAGGCACCGATGTGGTGCTGTGGTCGCGCAGACCCGAGCTCGCGGCGGCGGTACGTGAGCAGCACGAGAACCCGGACTACCTGCCCGGCATCGGCCTGCCGGTCAACCTGACGGCCACCGACGACGCGGTCGAGGCGGTGACGGGTGCGGACTTCGTCGTGCTTGCCGTGCCGTCGCAGAGCCTGCGCGACAACCTGACGGCCGTGGTCGACGCGCTGACTCCCGGCAGCTTGCTGGTCAGTCTGATGAAGGGCGTCGAGCTCGGCACCACCAAACGGATGAGCGAGGTGATCTGCGAGGTCGCCGACGTCGCTGCCCATCGCGTCGCCGTGGTGACCGGGCCCAACCTGGCCAAGGAGATCGCCCTGGGACAGCCGGCGGCCACCGTCGTGGCCTGCGGAGACGTCGCTGCGGCGGAGCGCCTGCAGGCCGCCTGCCTGACGCGCTACTTCCGGCCGTACACGAACGCCGACGTCGTCGGCTGCGAGCTCGGCGGTGCGGTGAAGAACGTCATCGCACTCGCGACCGGGATGGCTGAGGGCATGGGCTTCGGAGACAACACCAAGGCCTCGCTCATCACCCGTGGACTGGCCGAGACCGCCCGGCTGGGAGCGGCCCTCGGCGCCGACCCGGTGACCTTCTCGGGGCTGGCCGGGCTGGGTGACCTCGTCGCCACCTGCACCTCCCCCCTGTCGCGCAACCGCACCTTCGGTGAACGGCTCGGTCGCGGCGAGCGGCTCGAGGACATCCTGGCGACACGTCAGCAGACGGCCGAGGGCGTCAAGAGCTGTCGTTCCATCCTGGACCTCGCCCGCAAGCACGACGTGGACATGCCCATCACCGAGCACGTCGTCGCGGTCGTGCACGACGGCATGACGCCGACGGCGATGGTGCGCGGTCTGATGAGCCGTGGTGCCCGCAGCGAGTGACCTGTGGCTGCAGGTGTGAAGCGCCCCTGATCTGGCGAGGGGACGACCATGGAGACCTTCGATGTCGTCGTGCTCGGAGCCGGCTCAGCCGGTGAGAACATCGCCAGCCAGCTCGCGGACGGGGGCCGCGCCGTAGCTCTGGTGGAGACCCTGCGGGTCGGCGGCGAGTGTCCCTATGTCGCCTGCATTCCCAGCAAGGCGATGCTGCGCAGCGCGCAGGCCCGCCAGCAGACCCGGATCCTTCCGAACCTGGCTGGGGCCTCGGTGCGCCTGACGCTGGATGACGACGAGCTGGCTTTCGGCAAAGCCGTGGCGCGGCGCGACGAGCTGTCCGAGTTCCGCGACGACAGCTCCGCCGCGGAAGAGGTGCAGGACGCGGGTGTGACGCTGGTGCGTGGCCGTGGTCGCGTCGTACGCCCCGGGGTGGTCGACGTCGAAGGACGTGAGCTGGGTTGGACGGACCTGGTGATCGCGACCGGCTCGCAGCCGGTGAACCCGCCGATCGACGGCCTGGACAGGGTGCCGACCTGGACCAGCGAGGAGGCGCTGTCGGCTCAGGACCGTCCGCGCTCGCTGGTCGTCATGGGCGGCGGTGCGGTCGGGTGCGAGCTGGCGCAGGTGCACGTGCGCTTCGGCGTGCGCACCACGCTGGTGGAGGCCGGGCCGCAGCTGATCGGCAAGGAGGAGCCGAGCATCGCTGAGCTGCTGGCGCAGGTCCTGCGCGACGGCGGCGTCGACGTGCGGCTCGGCGTCAAGGCGGAGCGCGCCGAGCTGACCGCCGACGGGCTGGCAAAGCTGCACCTATCGGACGGCACGACCGTCGAGGCCGAGCGGGTGCTGGTCGCGGTGGGCCGCACGCCGACAACCGACGGCCTCGGCCTGGACGTTCTTGGCATCGAACCCGATGACAGCGGCGCCATCGAGGTCGACGACCACTGCCGCGTCATCGGTCAGGACCACGTCTGGGCGGCCGGCGACGTCACCGGAGCCGCGCCGTACACCCACACGGCGAACTACCAGGCAAGGGTGGTGGCCGGCAACCTGCTGGGGCGCGACGCGGTGACAGACCTGCGCGCGATCCCACGAGCGGTCTACACCGAGCCGGCCGTGGCCAGCGTCGGGATGGCGCAGCAGGAAGCGAGCGAGCAGGGCATCGACGTGATCACGGCCGTGATGGACGTCGGGCAGACCGGCCGGGCTGCGACCGAGGGTGCAGGTGGTGGTCGGCTCGTGCTCACCGCCGACCGCACCAAGGGCGTGCTGATCGGAGCTGCGGCTATCGGACCGCACGCCGACGAGTGGCTGTCGGAGGCGACGCTCGCCATCCGCGCCCAGGTGCCGCTGTCCGTGCTCGCCGACGTCGTGCACGCCTTCCCGACCTTCGGAGAGGCGTACGAGCCGCCGCTGCGTGAGCTGGCCGGGCGGGCTGCGACGCCGTGACCGGGCCGGCGCAGGAAGGGCGGCTGGGCCGTTGGCCGCAGTCACGACGCACGCGACGAGAGGACGACAGATGAAGCCACTGGATGGACACGTGGCGCTTGTGACGGGTGCCGGCAGCGGCATCGGCGCCGCTGTGGCGGCCCGCCTGGCACATGACGGGGCAGCGGTCGGCGTCAACGACCTGACCGCCGACGACGTCGCCGGGATCGTCACCCGCATCACCGACGCGGGCGGTCGGGCGATGCCTCTGATCGGCGACGTCTCCAACCCCGACGACGCGCAGCGCATGGTGGCCGAGGTCGACGAGCAGTTCGGCGGGCTGCACATCCTGGTCAACAACGCCGGGCTGCAGGAGCACACGCCGTTCCTGGAGCTCGACCTCGCCACCTGGCGCAAGCAGCTCTCGGTCGACCTCGACGGCGCCTTCCTCATGGCGCTCGCGGCCTGCCAGGTGATGGCCCCCCGCGGCGGCGGCGTCGTGCTCAACGTGACCAGCGTCCACGAGCACCAGCCGCGCCCGGGTTACGCGGCCTACTGCTCGGCCAAGGCAGGCTTGAGCATGCTCACCAAGGTCATTGCCCGCGAGCTCGCGGACCGTGGCATCCGGGCGGTGGCCGTAGCGCCCGGCGCCATCGAGACCCCGATCCAGGGGGAGCGCACGCAGGCCGAGATCACCGAGCAGGAGGACGGGATCCCCGCGGGGCGATTGGGCACGTCTGACGAGGTGGCGGCCCTGGTCAGCTATCTGGTCTCGCCGGCCGCGGCGTACGTCTCAGGCACCACCGTGGTCATCGACGGCGCGTTGGAGCAGCAGGTCTCGCTGTCGTAACCGATAGGGTCCGCGGGTGAGCAGGACCCGACTGGCCGTCGTTTTCGGCGGCCGCAGCACCGAGCACGCCATCTCCTGCGTCAGCGCCGGCAGCATCCTGGCCGCGCTGGACCGTGAGCGCTACGACGTCGTCGCCGTCGGCATCACCGCCGAAGGTCGGTGGGTGCTGGCGCCGGATGACCCTGCCCAGCTGGCTATCTCGGGCCGGGAGCTGCCGACCGTCAAGGACGGTCGGGCGCTGGCGCTGCCGGGTGACCCGACCGTGGGCGGGTTGGTGCCGCTGGATGACGGCCCGGCGCTGCTCGGCGTCGTCGACGTGGTCTTCCCCGTCCTGCACGGGCCGTTCGGTGAGGACGGCACGCTGCAGGGGCTGCTGGAGCTCGCGGGTGTGCCCTACGTCGGCTCCGGGGTGCTGGCCAGCGCTGCCGCGATGGACAAGTCGGTGGCCCGGGTGCTCCTTCACGCCGCAGGGCTGCCGGTGACGCCGGCCGTGACGGTGCGCGCCGGGCGGTGGCAGTCAGACCCCGACGGCGTGACTGAGCAGGTGCGAGCCCTCGGGCTGCCGGTGTTCGTCAAGCCCGCGCGGGGCGGCTCCAGCATCGGCATCAGCCGGGTCTCGGACCTGACTGCGCTCCCGGGCGCGATGGCCGAGGCGCTGCGCTGCGACCCCAAGGTGCTCATCGAGGCTGCTGTCGCCGGCCGGGAGGTCGAGTGCGGAATCCTCGAGGACGCGCACGGCCGCCCGCAGGCCAGTGTCCCGGCCGAGGTGCGGCTGGCCGGGGACTACGACTTCTACGACTTCGAGGCCAAGTACCTCGACGCCGCT
>JBBPYI010000200.1:0-10151 GCA_038200075.1 Mycobacteriales bacterium | reverse complement strand
GGCCGGGCCGCGGTGTCCGGCCTGCTGCTGCACGCCATCTATCTCGGCGGCGTCTTCTGGGCCATCTCCCGCGGCACCCCAGCCGGCGTGTCCTCGGTCGTCGTCAGCCTGCAGCCGGTGCTGGTCGCCGCACTGGCCGTACGCCTGCTCGGCGAGCGTCTCGTCCCCCGGCAGTGGGCGGGGCTGGCCGTCGGTGTCGCCGGTGTCGGGCTGGTTGTGGCGCCGGGACTGGCTGGGGGCAAGGGGGACTCACCTGCCGAAGGCATCGTGGCCTGCCTGCTGGCGCTGCTCGGCGGCACCCTCGGCACGCTCTGGCAGAAACGTCACGGCGACGGCATCCCCCTGCTGTGGGGCACGGCCGTGCAGTACGCCGCGGCGGCCGCAGTACTGGCCGTGCTGTCGGCGTCGAGCGAGACGCAGCGCATTCGCTGGACACCGACCTTCGTAGCCGCCCTGGTCTGGCTGGTGCTCGCGCTGTCGATCGGCGCCGTCCTGCTGCTGCTGGCGCTGCTGCGCCGGGGGAGCGCATCGGGGGTCTCGAGCCTGTACTACCTCGTCCCACCGGCCACGGCCGTCGAGGCCTACCTCGCCTTCGGCGAGCGGCTCGCAGCGCTGTCCGTCGTCGGGATCGTGGTGACCTGCGTCGGGGTCGCGATGGTCGTACGGCGGCCGCGACAACTCACAGCCGTCTCCCCACCGGCTGCACAGGCCTGAGGGCCACCGTCCCCACCCTGTGCACAGCGGACCCCACAGGCTCACTTGGCGTACGCCTCAGCAGTCCCTACGGTCAGGCTCCGACGCCGCGGAGGATGCCACTCATGAGGACAGACACGACGACACGCACCGACGACCAGACGCTCGACGAGGCGGTGGCGCGGATCAGCGAGCTGGCTGCCCGACTGTGGGCCGTCCGGCAGGCCCACCGGCCGGTCGTGACGGGACGCCTTCGCCGCAGCGTCGTGTGTGCCGGCTGCGGCTTGCCGACGCCGTGCCCGACCCTGCGGGCGGCGGGCTAGAGCTCGCGGTCGGCCAGCGTGCGACGGCCGATCTGGACCAACGGCCCGATCCGCTGCTCGATGCCGTCGAAGCCGTCGCCGACCATCGCTCCACCCTGGACCCGCGCCACGATCCCGGCGCAGACGACGGCCAGCTTGTAGGCAGCGAACGCGGCGTACCAGGGCAGGGGGGTCAGATCCAGGCCGGTGCGCTCGGCGTAGAGCTCGGCGACCTCCGCGCGGGTCGGGAAGCCGGGCAGCACGGTCGCCGCCGGCACGACCAGGGCATCAGTGCGGAAACCGGCGTCGTCAGCCTGCGACCAGTAGCCCAGCAGGACCCCTAGATCGGCCAGCGGGTCACCCAGCGTCGACATCTCCCAGTCGAGCACCGCCGCGATGCGGCCGGGTTCCGTCGGGTGCAGGACGGTGTTGTCGAGCCGGTAGTCGCCGTGCACGACCGTGTAGCGCTGGCTGGTCGGGACGTCGGCGGCGAGGTCGGTCGCCAGCTGGTCGAGCTGCTTGTGGCCCTCGATGCGCGTCGCCTCCCACTGCGCTGTCCACCGTCGCACCTGCCGCTCCAGATAGCCTGCGGGACGGCCGAACTCGCCGAGTCCGACAGCGGCGGGGTCGACCTGGTGCAGATCGGCCAGCACCCCGACCAGGCCGCGTCCGATCTCCCGCCGCTGGGCCGGCTCGTCCGCGTAGCCCGGGGGGAGCGCCTCGCGGCAGATCGGCCCCTCGACGAGCTCCATCACGTAGAACGGCTGTCCCAGGACCTCGGGGTCGGTGCACAGGTGCAGCATCCGCGGGACCGGCACGGCCGTCCCGGCCAGCGCCGACATCACCGTGTGCTCGCGGACCATGTCGTGGGCGGTCGGCAGCACGTGCCCCAGCGGCGGACGCCGCAGCACGACCGAGCCGGCGGTGCTGTCGACCCGATAGGTGAGGTTGCTCTTGCCGCCGGCGATCAGCGTGACCTGGCACTCGCCCCAGGCGTCGTCGCCGAGCGCGGTCGCCAGGTAGGGGCCGACGACGGCAGGATCGGCGCCGACGGTGGGGGCGGGTGCTTCGGTCATCCGCGCACCATAGGCGTGCGAGCCACCCTCAGGCGGGTAAGGGGCAGCCATGAACACTCCTGATCCCGACCTGACCGGCGCCGGACTGTCCTCGACCGGCACGACCGCCGACGAGTTCGAGCCCGGTGAGCCGGGCCCCGGTACGGCCTACGGCGCGCCCGGTGGCGTCGGCACCGAGGCCAAGGAGACGACCCAGGGCGAGAAGGCGAGCGACGGCGAGAAGGCGACCGACGGCGAGGACGACAGCACCTGACCCCGCCTCGGTAGCCTCGACCGGCGTGCCTGCACCGCGCCTGGTCGACCGTTCGCCGGTCGTGGCCCCCGACACCCTGGTGGCCTCGCTCGTACCGCCGCCGCGCTTCGACGACGCCCGGTTCCAGACCTACCTCCCGGATCCCGGCCAGCCGTCGCAGGCCGCCGCCGTCGAGACCTTGCAGGCCTTCGCCGAACGCCTCACGCCCCCGCCGCGTCGGCTGTTCGGGCGCAGCCGTACGCCCGCGGGTCGGCCCGGGGTCTACCTCGACGGCGGCTTCGGGGTCGGCAAGACCCACCTGCTGGCCTCGCTGTGGCATGAGGCGTCAACCCCCAAGGCGTACGGCACGTTCGTGGAGCTCACCCACCTCGTCGGGGCGCTGGGCTTCGGTGCGACGGTGGCGGCCCTGTCGGAGCACCGGCTGCTGTGCATCGACGAGTTCGAGCTCGACGACCCGGGCGACACCGTCCTGGTCTCCACCCTGCTCGCGCGCCTCGTCGAGGCGGGCGTGCAGGTGGCCGCGACCTCCAACACGCTGCCGGGGTCGCTGGGGGAGGGGCGCTTCGCTGCGCAGGACTTCCTGCGCGAGATCCAGGCCCTGTCGGCCCACTTCGAGTCGCTACGCGTCGACGGCGAGGACTACCGGCATCGTGGACTGCCCGCCGCCCCGTCCCCGGCGAACGAGCAGGCCGTCCTGGCGCGTACGAAGGCCGACCCGGCCGCGACCTGCGACGGCTTCGAGTCGCTGCTGACCCACCTGGAGCAGCTGCACCCGTCACGCTACGGCGCGCTCATCGACGGGGTCACCCTCGTCGGGGTGACCGGGGTGCGGCCCGTGACGGACCAAGCCGCGGCACTGCGCCTGGTGGTGCTGACCGACCGGCTCTACGACCGCGACGTGCCGGTGCTGGCCAGCGGCGTCGCGCTGGACCAGATCTTTCCTGCCGAGCTGCTCGAGGGCGGCTACCGCAAGAAGTACCGCCGGGCCATCAGCCGCCTGGATGCCCTGGCCCGGCAGGCACAGGCCTGATCGCTCAGCCGTTGCCGCGCACGCCTGGTACCAGGGCCCGGACGGCTTCCAGGACGCGCGCCGGCCCGCTGGCCCTGGGGCGCATGACCGGCGTGTCACCCCCGCGCCCGGCGCCCATCCCCTCGATGGTCTCCAGCAGGGCCTGCGCCGCGTCCCGGGTCGGCGTCCAGCCCAGCTCGGTGCGGGCCCTGGTGGTGTCCAGCAGCGGGGTCAGCCGCCCCAGGTCGACCCAGCCGGGATCGGTGGGCTGCAGGTGCAGCCGCCAGGTCGCCGACACCAGCGCGCGCATCGCCATGGCCGGCAGCGGCACCTGCCGGGCACCCAGGATCGCCGCCAGTGCAGGCGGATCCAGCACCGGCTCGGTGGCGATGTTGAACGCACCGGTGACCGGCCGGGTGCACGCCAGGACGTACGCCGCGGCCATGTCGGCGGCGTGCACGACCTGGATGGCGAGACGGTCCACGGCGGGGACCACCGGGAGCAGCGCCGTACGCACCAGGGACTGCGGCACGAACGGCCCGAGGAAGTAGCGGGCCAGCTCGCTCGCGGCGTTGCCCTGCAGAACCACACCGGGACGCAGGCGTACGACGCGGCGCTCCGGGTGCTCGGCCTCGAAGGCGTCCAGCATCCGCTCGGCCTCGGCCTTGTGCCGGCTGTAGACCGACGTGGAGATGCCACCGGTGGGGTGGCTCTCATCAGCGCGCGGGAGCTTGGGTCCGGGGGAGTAGGCGCCGACGCTCGAGGCGTGCACGAGCGCGGTTACCCCGGCGGCTGCGACGGCATCGAGCACGTGCCGGGTGCCGCCGATGTTGACCCGCCGCATCTCGTCGGGGTCGTGAGACGGCTGCAGCAGCCAGGCCAGGTGCACGACGACGTCGGCGCCGGCGAACAGCGGCGCCAGGTCGGTCTCGGCGATGTCGACGGCGTGCCACTCCACGCGCGGGTCGCCGGTGGCCGGTGGCCGGCGGGCGAGTCCGACGACGGATGTCACCTCCGGAGCGGCGAGCAGCTGGGGCACGAGCTGGGAGCCGACGTTGCCGGTGGCCCCTGTGACGACGATGCGCATGCGCCTGCCCTTCCCCGGCACGCCCAGATCACTCAGGTGAGCTCGACGACCGCCACCGACTCAGCGGGGAGCTCGACAACCCCTGCGCCACAGGTGATCCCCGGCTCGCTGCCGAGCAGGACCGACCGGGCGTCGACAGCAACCGTGCGCGGCTCGGACGACAGGTTGGCCACGACGGCGACACCGCTGCGGCGCACGACCAGCCAGCGCTGCGCCGCGTCGCATGACGTCTCGACCAGGTCGCGACGTCCGTCGGACAGCTCGACCCGCGAGCGGCGCAGGGCGATCAGGTCGCGGTGCCAGGCCAGCAGCCCGGCATGGCGCTCCCCGGCGAGCTCCGCCCAGTCCAGCGTCGAGTCGCGGAACGTCGACTCGGCCTGCGGGTCCGGGACCTCGTCGGTCGACCAGCCGTGCGAGGCGAATTCGGCACGCCGGCCGCGGCGTACGGCCTCGCCCAGGTCTCCCTCGTGGTCGGAGAAGAACTGCCAGGGGGTCGTGGCGCCCCACTCCTCACCCATCCACAGCATCGGCGTGAATGGCGAGGTCAGCACCAGTGCGGCTCCGACCCTGAGCATCCCGTCGGACAGGGTCGCCGAGATGCGGTCGCCGGTTGCCCGGTTGCCGACCTGGTCGTGGTCCTGCAGGTAGACCACGAAGCGGTGACCGGGAATGGTCGCGGGCACCGGCCTGCCGTGATGGCGCTCGCGGAAGGTCGAGTAGCGGCCGTCGTGGAAGAAGGCGTCGGTGAGCACCGTGGCCACCACGTCCAGGCCCTCGAAGTCGCCGTAGTAGCCGGAGGTCTCACCGGTCAGCGTGGCGTGCAAGGCGTGATGGACGTCGTCGGTCCACTGCCCGTCGAGGCCGAGCCCTCCGGCCAGGCGCGAGGTGACCATCCGCGGGTCGTTGAGGTCGCTCTCGGCGATGAGGAACAGCGGTTTGTGCAGCTGCGCTCCAAGCGCCTCGACCTCGGACGTCATCTCCTCAAGCAGGTGCGTCGCGCGCTCGTCCACCAGCGCGTGCACAGCGTCGATCCGCAGACCGTCGACGTGGTAGTCGCGCAGCCACATCAGGGCGTTGTCGAGCAGGTAGCACCGAACTTCGTCGGAGCCGGGACGGTCGAGGTTGACCGCCGGTCCCCAGGGGGTCGTGTGCTCCTCTGTCAGATACGGCCCGAACTCCGGCAGGTAGTTCCCGGCCGGTCCGAGGTGGTTGTAGACGACGTCCATCACGACGCCGAGACCGCGGGCGTGGCAGGCGTCGACGAGGCGTTTGAGGCCGTCAGGTCCGCCGTACGGCTCGTGGACCGCGAACCACGCGACCCCGTCGTAGCCCCAGCCCCAGCGTCCGGCGTAGGCGTTGCACGGCAGCAGCTCGACCGCCGACACGCCGAGGTCCACCAGGTGGTCCAGGCGCTCGATCGCGGCATCGAAGGTGCCCTCGGAGGTGAAGGTGCCGACGTGCAGCTCGTAGAGCACGCTGCCCGCCAGCGGTACGCCGCGCCAGGTCGCATCCGTCCAGGCGAAGGCGTCGTGGTCCACGACCCGCGACGGGCCGTGCACGCCCTGCGGCTGCCAGGCGCTGCGGGGGTCCGGTCGGGGGTCACCGCCGTCGAGCACGAAGGAGTAGTCCTTGCCGGGCCCGGCCACCTCGCCGGACCACCAGCCGCCCTCCTGACGGTCCATGGGCACGCGCCGGCCCTCGCTGTCCAGCTCGACCGAGGAGGGGAGCGGCGCCCACACGCGCACAGTCGTCATAGAGCGGGCTGTGCCCCCCTCGGCCGCCGCTAGTCCGAATGCCGACGTGCAGTCGCTCTCCAGGACGGGAGAGGGCGGCAGATGTCTGTCAGATGGCGTAGCGGCCGTGGTCACCTGTGATCAGATCTCGCTTCGGGCAAGGCATCTCAGTGTTCGCGAACGCCAGCGTGACTCATGTCACAAGCCCCCGAAACGCCGGCTCCACCGTCCTGTCCGAGCTCCGGCTCTCCCTCGGTGCCGAGGTGTGGTTCCCCGAGACCTCCACCAGCCTGTCGGAGCTGGTCCGTCGCGCCGACGAGCTGCTGTACGTCGACAAGCAGAGCCGTCCGCACCGCGCTCAAGGCGTAGTGCGGCTGCCCGTCCAGCGGGAAGCCGTCACGTCCTGACGCAGGTCAGTCGCGCAGGAGCACCGCGACCCCGAAGCCCTCGAGAAGATCTGCGAGAGCGACCGTCCCGGCGTACGAGCCCCCTCCGAGCACGTCGGTCCAGGTGCCGCCCGGCAGCGTCACCTCGTCCGTGCCCCAGCCGTCGCGTTCGACGCTCAGCGCCCGGACCGGTGCGACGGTGACCAGCGCGCCCCCGCGGGCGTACGCCACGGCCTTGTCACCGGCGTCCAGCGGCTCGTAGGACGACTCGGCCAGGAACAGCTCGGGGCGATCGCGGCGCAGCCGCAGCAGCGTGGCCACAACGTGCAGCTTGGCGGCCCCTGTCTCATCGACCGACGGCGGGCCCTCGAGCGAGGCGAGCACCGAGCGGCGCAGGTCGTAGTCGACCGGACGCCGGTTGTCGGGGTCGACCAGAGACAGGTCCCACAGCTCGCTGCCCTGGTAGGTGTCGGCCACACCGGGGACGGTGAGCTGCACGGCCTTCTGCGCCAGCGAGGTGGTGTGCCAGGCCGACGACAGGCCGGCCACGAAGTCGGCGACGGCGTCGGTGATGCGCGCGTCGCCGAGCACACCGCGGACGAAGGTCTCGACGGCCGCGTCGAAGTCTGGCGACGGATCGGTCCAGGACGTCTTGTCCTTGGCCTCGCGGGTGGCCTTCTCGACATAGGCGACGGCGCGGTCGGCGCTGATCGGCCAGGCGCCGACCAGGGTCTGCCAGATGAGCTGCTCGGTTGCGGCGTCCGGGCCGGCGGGGGAGCGGTGCTCCTTGGCCAACGCCGCCCAGGCGATGACGGCCCCCGACCACTGCGCCGGGCACTGCGCGAGAAGCACGAGGCGGGCCCGGACGTCCTCGGAGCGCTTGGTGTCGTGGGTCGACAGCGTCGTCATCGACAGCGGCCAGTCGCGCTGGCGGGCGGCGTTGGCGTCGTGGAAGGCGGCGACCGGCAGACCGAAGCGGCCAGGGTCGCCGCCTACCTCGTTGAGCGCGCTCAGGCGCAGATAGCGGTAGAAGGCGGTGTCCTCCACGCCCTTGGCCATGACCGGCCCGCAGGTCTGCTGGAACCGCGTGACGAACTCCGGCGCCTCGACGGGACCCTCGGCGAGCACCAGGCGGCGTACGAGGTCGATCTCGCTTGACCGGCCCGGCAGGGTCCGCAGCGCCTCGGACACGGCGGCGTCGACGTGGTGGCGGGCGACGTCGTCGGCCGGACCGGTCGGCGGCAGGTAGGCGCGGTAGACCCCGAAGGACGCGAGCACCTCGACCAGCGCCTCACGCAGCCCGCGTCGGGTGATGTCGGTGCCCGAGCCGTGCAGCGCACGCAGACCGACCTCGACCAGGCGGTTGACCTCGGCCGACAGGACCTCGGCCAGCACCAGCCGCTTGGTGTGCGCGACCGTCTCGACGAAGGTGTCCCGCGAGCCGGTGAGCGACTGCCACAGCGCGGTGAGCGGCGCTTCGCCGGCCGGGTCGACGAAGATGCCCAGGACGTCGTTGAGCACGTCGTAACCGGTGGTGCCGGCGGTCTGCCACTGCTGCGGCAGCGCCTCCCCGGGCTCGAGGATCTTCTCCACCACGACCCACGCACCGTCGGTCGCCTCGGCCAGGTCGTCGAGATAGCCGCCGGGGTTGGCCAATCCGTCCGGGTGGTCGATCCGCAGCCCGTCCAGGACCCCGTCGCGCAACTGGCTGAGGATCAGCTCGTGGGTCGCCGCGAAGACCGACGGCAGCTCGACGCGGACGCCCGTGAGGGTGGTGACGTCGAAGAAGCGCCGGTAGTTGAGCTCGTCGGCGGCGACCCGCCAGGAACTTAAACGGTAGTGCTGACCAGCCAGCGTCGCGAGCACGTCCCCGTCGACGCGGGTGCCGGGCGCGATCGGCACCTCGTGGTCGTAGTAGCGGATCCGGTCCTCGAGCAGCTTCAGCTCGCCGACGACCTCGGCCAGCGGTCCGCCGAGCACCGGCACGAGCACCTTCCCTGGGTTGTCCGCGCCGTCCCAGTCGACGTCGAACCAGTCGGCGTACGGCGACTCGCGCCCCTCGCGCAGCAGCGACCACCAGGGGGCGTTCTGCGACTCGGGCTCGCTGACCGCCATGTGGTTGGGCACCACGTCCAGGATCATCCCGAGCCCGGCTGCCCGGCAGGCGTCCGACAGCCGGGCAAACGCCTCGGCGCCCCCGAGCTCGCGGTTGAGCGTGCTGTGGTCGACGACGTCGTAGCCGTGGGCCGAGCCGGGCGCAGCCTGCAGATAGGGAGAGCAGTACAGGTGCGTCACGCCCAGATCGGCCAGGTAGGGAACCAGCGCGGCGGCGTCGTCGAAGTCGAAGCCGGGGTGCTCATCGGCCGGACCGCGCAGCTGCACCCGGTAGGTCGAGACGGGAACGGGACGGCCGGGCGCGGGCAGGTGCATGAAGTCCTCACGGAAGGTGGTGATGGAGCGGGTGTCGGCCTCCCTGCCCCGTGACGAACCCGGTGCCGCCACCGCCCGGGCTGAGCGCTGGTCTGGCACCGAGAACGGGCTGGGCAGGGGGGGGGGGATTGTTCTCGGTGCCGGCACCGACCGGGTACGCCCGGGTCTGGCACCGAGAACGGGCTGGGGCAGGCAGCCGGGGGCTAGAAGACCTTGCGCAGCACCTGCACCGAGCGGGCCTCGACGGGGGCGGGCTCGCCGTTCTTGACCATGCGCGGCTCGACCTCGCCGAGCATCGGAGCGGCCGAGTCGATCTCGACCTCCCACCGCTCACCGGCCCCGAGATCGGGAAGCGCGAAGTCGATCGGCTCGTGGTGGCCGTTGAACAGCAGGAAGAACGAGTCGTCGGTGACCCGCTCGCCGCGCGCGTCGGGCTCGCGGATGCCTTCGCCGTTGAGGAACACCGAGACCGACTTGGCGAAGCCGGAGTCCCAGTCCTCGTCGGTCATCCACTCACCGGCCGGGGTGAACCAGCCGATGTCCTCGATGCCGCTGGCCTTGGTGACCCGGCCGCTGAAGTGCCGACGCCGCCGGAAGACCGGGTGCTCGGCGCGCAGCTTGGTGAGCGAGGCGACGAAGTCGGTCAGGACCCCGAAGTCCTTGGCGCGCTCCCAGTCGATCCAGGCGATCTCGCTGTCCTGGGCGTAGACGTTGTTGTTGCCGACCTGGGTGCGCCCGAGCTCGTCGCCGTGCAGGAGCATCGGCACGCCCTGGCTCAGGATCAACGTGGTGAGGAAGTTGCGCTTCTGCTGCTCGCGCAGCGCGATGATCTCCAGGTCGTCGGTCTCGCCTTCGACGCCGCAGTTCCAGGAGCTGTTGTGGCTCTCGCCGTCGTTGCCGCCCTCGCCGTTGGCGTCGTTGTGCTTGTCGTTGTAGCTCACCAGGTCGTGCATGGTGAAGCCGTCGTGGGCGGTGACGAAGTTGATCGAGGCGTACGGCCGGCGGCCATCTCCCTCGTAGAGGTCGGCCGACCCGGTCAGCCGGGAGGCGAAGTCCGCGAGCGTCTCGGGCTCGCCGCGCCAGTAGTCGCGCATGACGTCGCGGTACTTGCCGTTCCACTCGGTCCAGAGCGGGGGGAAGCCGCCGACGTTGTAGCCGCCCTCGCCGACGTCCCAGGGCTCG
>JBBPYI010000199.1:0-8764 GCA_038200075.1 Mycobacteriales bacterium | reverse complement strand
TAGGTCAGGTAGCTGTGGCCGGTGACCCAGCCGATGTCGGCGGTGCACCAGTAGACGTCGGTCTCGGGCTTGAGGTCGAAGACCGCCCAGTGCGTCCACGCCGTCTGGGTCAGATAGCCGCCGGAGGTGTGCAGGATGCCCTTGGGCGTGCCGGTCGTGCCGGAGGTGTAGAGCAGGAACAGCGGGTGCTCGCTGTCGAAGGCCTGCGCGTCGTGGGTCTCGGGCTGGGAGTCCACGACGTCGGTCCACCACAGGTCGCGGCCCTGGGTCCACGCGACGTCCTGCTTGGTGCGCTTGACGACCACGACGCTGGTCACCGACGGGCAGCGGTCGGCGGCCTCGTCGACAGCCGGCTTCAACGCCGAGGCCGACCCCCGCCGGTAGCCGCCGTCGGCGGTGATGACGACCTTGGCCTCGGCGTCGGTGATCCGGTCGACCAGCGCCTGGGCGGAGAAGCCGCCGAAGATGACCGAGTGCACCGCTCCGATGCGCGCGCAGGCCAGCATCGAGATGACCGCCTCGGGCACCATCGGCAGATAGATCACGACCCGGTCGCCGGCCTGGACGCCGAGCGAGGTCAGGGCATTCGCGGCCATGCACACCTGGCGCTGCAGCTCGGCATAGGTGAGGTCGCGGGTGTCATCGTTGTCCCCGTCAGTCTGAGGCTCCCCGATCCAGTGGATCGCTACCCGGTCGCCGTTGCCGGCGTCGACGTGCCGGTCGACGCAGTTGACCGCGACGTTGAGCTCACCGCCGACGAACCACTTCGCGAACGGCGGCTGCCAGTCCAGCACCTCAGTCCAGGGCGTCGCCCACTCGAGCCGGCCGGCCTGCTCGGCCCAGAACCCCAGCCGGTCAGAGCTCGCCTGCTCGTAGGCCGCGGCCGTGACGTTGGCCGAGGCGGCCAGCTCGGCCGGCGGCTCGAAACGGCGGTCCTCCCGGGACAGGGCTTCCAGACCGGACGGGGACGGGGTGCTCACGCGGGACCTCCAGCAGGCAGGGGACAGTGCACTGACCCAGACCCTTCCCTACGGTGACGGGCCTCACAAGAACGGGTCCGGCGAGCGGTCGGTCGGGCCGGTCGGGCGGTCAGCCCCGGTGATGGCACAGGATGGCGGCATGCGCCTGTTCGCCGCCAAGCCGCCCCACCTGCCGCTCGAGCCGCCGTCCTCGGCCGGCGCCGGCTGGCCCGAGGCCGGCCGTCGCTCCTTCGACAGCTCGACCTTCCACGAGCTCGCCGTCCGGCACGCCTTCGACCCCGAGGCGCATGCGGTCGCCGACCGGCTGATGGCAGATCTGCTGCCCCGCCTGGACGTCGTCGTCAGCTCCGAGGATGCGCCCTACCTGACCAAGGTCCTGCTCACGGGTGCGCGCATCGGCGCCGGTGTGGCGATCGTCGAGCGCACCCTGCCGGCCACCCCTGCCGGCACCGTCGACCGCCGGATCGCCGGCGCGCTGTGGGAGGCCCGGACCAAGCTCCCGGCGATGCAGCCCGACTGGGGGCGTACGGCCGGCTTCCTGCTGCTCGCCGGCTTCCACCTGGGGCGCACCGGCCCGGTCGGCGCCGACGCGCTCGTCGCCGACCTGCGCTGACCCACGACCCCGCGGGCACACGACAGCGACGCCGGCCCCGAGGGTCAGGGGGGCTGGCGTCGCTGTCGTGTGTAAGGGGGCGGGCGTACGGGGGGAGGGCGTACGGACTAGTGCTCGAGCGCCTCGCGGTGGGCGCCCGCACCGGTGAGGGAGCGGACCTCCATCTCGGCGTACTTGGCCGCGTTGTACTCCTTGCTCGTGACGGTGCCGAGGAAGCCGAGCAGGAACGACAGCGGGATCGACACGATGCCCGGGTTGGACAGCGGGAAGTAGCTGAAGTCCGAGCCGGGGATCATCGACGTGGCTGCGCCCGAGACCGCCGGCGAGAAGGCGATCAGCGTGATCGTGATGATCAGGCCGCCGTAGATGCTCCACAGGCAGCCGCGGGTGTTGAAGCGCTTCCAGAACAGCGAGTACAGGATCGTCGGCAGGTTCGCCGACGCGGCGACGGCGAAGGCCAGCGCGACCAGGAAGGCGATGTTCTGGCCGTTGGCGGCAATACCGCCGAGGATGGCGACCGCACCGACGACGATCGCGGCGATCCGGGCGACCTTGACCTCCTTGCCGGCCGGCGCATTGCCCTTGTGGATGACCTGGGCGTAGATGTCATGGGCGAACGACGCCGACGCCGTGATGGTCAGACCGGCCACGACCGCGAGGATCGTGGCGAAGGCGATGGCCGAGATGATCCCGAGCAGCAGGGTGCCGCCGAGCTCGAAGGCCAGCAGCGGGGCGGCGGAGTTCGCCGCGCCGGGAGCAGCCTTGATGACGTCCGGGCCGACGAGCGCCGCGGCGCCGTAGCCCAGGGTCAGCGTGAACAGGTAGAACAGGCCGATCAGCCCGATCGCCCAGACGACCGACTTGCGCGCCTCCTTGGCCGTCGGGACGGTGTAGAAGCGCATGAGGATGTGCGGCAGACCGGCGGTGCCGAGCACCAGGGCCATCGACAGCGAGACGAAGTCGATCTTGGTGATCCCGGAGATGCCGTACTTCTTGCCGGGCTCCAGCGACGCTCCGGCGGCCGCACCCTGACCGAGCAGCTCGGAGAAGTTGAAGCCGACCCGCGACAGCACCCACACCGTCATCAGGGCCGCTCCGGTGATGAGCAGCACCGCCTTGATGATCTGGACGTAGGTGGTGCCCTTCATGCCGCCGATGAGGACGTAGGCGATCATCAACATGCCGACCAAGGCGATGACGATGCTCTGCCCGCCGCGGCCGTTGATGTTGAGCAGCAGGGCGACCAGACCGCCCGCGCCGGCCATCTGGGCCAGCAGGTAGAAGAACGACACGACCAGCGTCGAGGTCGCCGCAGCCGTGCGGACCGGCCGCTCGCGCATCCGGAAGGCCAGCACGTCGGCCATCGTGAAGCGGCCGGTGTTTCGCAGGAGCTCGGCCACCAGCAGCAGCGCGATGAGCCAGGCGACCAGGAAGCCGATGCTGAACAGGAAGCCGTCGTAGCCGGTCAGCGCAATGGCTCCGGCGATGCCGAGGAACGACGCGGCCGACAGGTAGTCACCGGAGATCGCGATGCCGTTCTGGCGACCGGAGAAGGCGGCTCCGCCGGTGTACATGTCGGCGGCGCTCTTGTTGGACTTGCTCGCGCGCAGCACCAGCGTCAGGGTGACCGCGACGAAGCTGAGGAAGATGGCCAGGTTGAGCGCCGGGCTGCCGAGAGCCTCCGTACCTTGGGCGACGACGACCTGCGCCAGGACGGGGCTCATCGGCCGGCCTCGAACTCGTGACGCAGCCGCTCCGACACCGGGTCAAGGACCCGGTTGGCGTAGCGGATGTAGAGGCCGGTGACGACGAAGGTCGAGACGAACTGCAGCAGGCCCAGGATCAGCCCGACGTTGATGTTGCCGAAGACCGGGCGGCCCATGAAGCCAGAGGCGTACGCCGCGAGACCCACGTACAGGAAGTACCAGACGAGCGCGCCAGCCGCGACGGGCAGCACCCAGCCTCGATACCGGCGGCGTAGCTCCTGGAATTCGGGGGAGTCCTGCACGGCCAGGTACTTCGCCTCCTCGCAGGTGTACGCCGCGCTCCCCCTCTCGGACTGAGTGCTCACTGGGACTCCTTCAGATGGTCGTGTTGTGATCGGCGTCACCGTAGGCAGTCGGGCGTACGGGGTGAAGCACCTCACACCACCGCTGCGCCTGCGGGTGCCAGCGGTGCGCCGAGCGGTCCGGGCAGGACGACGAGCGGTCAGCGACCGCGGGACAGGCCGAGCACCTCGGGGGCGTGCAGCCGCAGCATTGTCCGGCCGACGTCGGCGGGCACCCGGCTGCGGGTGGCGAGCGAGACGCCGATCATCACCGCGAAGGCCGTCGGCACGGTCCAGGCGGCCGGCTGGGACAGCAGGGCTGCGGGCCAGCCGCGGTCGGCGAGCCCCGCCAGCGTGGCGAGCACTGCGCCGGCCGACAGCGAGCCGCCGATGACCAGACCGGCGGCGGCGCCCGGCGCGGTGAGCCCGCGCCACCAGATGCCCAGGATGAGCAGCGGACAGAAGGTAGACGCGGCCATTGCGAAGGCCAACCCGACCACCTGGCCGACCGGCAGGCTGGTGGCGGCCAGCGCGAGCAGCAGCGGGACCACGATCGCGACACCGGTCGCCCGGCGGAAGTCGCCGACCGTCCCGCGCAGCACGTCCTGGATCAACACCCCGGCGGTCGACACGAGCAACCCGGAGGACGTGGACAAAAACGCCGCGAACGCCCCGGCCACCAGCAGCGCCTCGAGCAGGTCGCCGGTCAGGCCACCGAACAGCGCCCCGGGCAGCGCCAGCACGACCGCGTCGGTGCGGCCGGTGAGCAGCAGCTCCGGCGCGTAGAGCCGGCCGAGCGCGCCGTACAGCGCCGGCAGCAGGTAGAACACGCCCAGCAGGCCGAGCACCACCAGGGTCGTGCGGCGCGCCGCTGCGCCGTCGGGGTTGGTGTAGAACCGCACCCGCACATGGGGCAGCCCCATGGTGCCGAGGAAGGTCGCGAGGACCAGGGCGTACGTCGCGTAGAGCGGGTGCTCCAGACCGCCGGCGCCCGACAGCGGGCGGGCCCAGGCGTCGCCGGTGGCGGCCTCGATCCGCTCGACGTGCGGGACGGCGCTGCCGGCCGGGAACACGACCGTGCCGGGCGCCAGCCGGGCCGGGCCGGGCTCGAGCACGCGCGGCGCGCCTGCCTCGGTCACCACGACCCGCTCGAGCACCTGCACCAGCACCGGGCTGTCGAGCTGCACCGAGGTGGTCTCGCGGAAGACCGGTCCGGTCGGTCCGGCGAGGTCGGGTGCGCCGTCGCCCTGCCAGGCCAGCAGCAGGAAGACGGCGGGCACCGCCAGTGCCGTGAGCTTGAGCCAGTACTGGAAGGCCTGCACGAAGGTCGCGCTGCGCATGCCGCCCCCCGCGACGTTGACGGTCACCACGACCGCGACGAGAACCGCGCCGACCCACACCGGGGCGCCGGTCGTGGCCCGCAGGGTGAGTCCCGCGCCCTGCAGCTGCGGCACCAGGTAGAGCCAGCCGATCGCGACGACCAGGATGCTGGCCAGTCGGCGTACCAGCGGTGAGTTCAGCCGGGCCTCGGCGAAGTCGGGGACGGTGTAGGCCCCGGACCGGCGCAGCGGGGCGGCCACCAGCAGCAGCAGCACCAGGTAGCCCGCGACGAAACCGACGGGGTACCAGAGCATGTCGACGCCGTAGGCGTAGACCAGACCGGCGATGCCCAGAAAGGAGGCAGCCGAGAGGTACTCCCCGCCGATCGCGCTGGCGTTCCACAGCGGGGAGACCGTCCGGGACGCAACCAGGAAGTCGCTGGTGGTGCGGGCCAGGCGTAGTCCGTAGGTCCCGATGCCCAGCGTCAGCACGACGATGACCGCGACGGCCGCGACGTCGTAGGAGGTGTTCACGAGCGCTCGACCAGGTCGACGAAGTCACGCTCGTTGCGCTCGGCCAGGCGGACGTAGAGCCAGCCGCCGCCCCACAGCGCGGGGTAGACCAGCCCGCCGAGCACCAGCCAGGGCAGCGCGATGCCGAGCACCTCGGTGTCGCGGGTGCGCGGGGCGACAGCGAACAGCAGCGGCAGGCCGCCAAGCAGGAAGCCGAAGACCGCCGCGAGCCGCAGGGCCAGGGTGAGCTGCGCGCGCATGAGCGAGCGGATCAGCAGCTCGCCGACGACGTCCTGCTCGTCCAGCGCCGCGAGCACCTGACGACCGGGCGGACGGCGTACGGCGCCCCTGCGCGGACTGGTGACCGCTACCCGCCTCGGCGGTTCGGTCGGTGGGGCGGTGTCTGTCACGGCCGGCCCTCGCGGGCCCGGCGTACCAAACGGTCCTTGAGCTCACGCGTGTGTCGCCGGCTGACCGGGATCGTCGCAGCGCCCGGTCCGGCGCCGATCCGGACGGCGTGGCCACCGCCCGGCTCCACCCGCAGCTCGCTGATGTGGGCCGCCGAGACCAGGAAGGAGCGGTGCACGCGCACGAAGCCGCGGGCCGCCCAGCGCTGCTCCAGGGTCGCCATCGCGATGCGCACCAGATGGCTGCTCTCACCGGTGTGCAGCCGGGCGTAGTCGCCCTGCGCCTCGACGAAGCGCACGTCGGCGATGGCGATGAAGCGGGTGACCCCGCCGAGCTCGACGGGGATCGTGTCCTGATCCAGCTCGGAGACCGGCGCCACGGGGGTGAGGCGGGCCAGGGCGTCGGCAAGGCGGTCCGAGCGCACCGGTTTGAGCAGGTAGTCCACGGCCCGCAGCGCGAACGCGTCGACCGCTGCGCCTTCGTGGGCGGTGACGAACACGATGGCCGGGGGGCTGGCGAAGCGGGCCAGTACCTTGGCCAGCTCCAGGCCCGACAGCCCGGGCATCCGGATGTCGAGGAACACCGCGTCGACGGGCGCGGCCTCCAGCTCCTGCAGGGCGGCCATCGCGTCGCCGGCCGTACGCACGTGCGCGACCCGGGGGTCGGCGCGCAGCAGGAACGCCAGCTCGTCCAGCGCCGGCGGCTCGTCGTCGACCGCCAGGACCGTCAGCCCGGTCACTGTCTCCTCCTGCGTGACTCCGTCACTGTCCCTCCTGCGTGACTCCGTCACTGTCCCTCCTGCGTGACTCCGTCACGACACCCGCACCCCCGCCTGCCACTTGGGCACCCGCAGCGTCACCTTCGTGCCGGCGCCGAGAGCGGTCTCCACCAGCAGTCCGTGGTCGTCGCCGTAGACCGCGCGCAGCCGCGCGTCGACGTTGGCCATCCCCATCGAGTCGCCGTCTGCCGTGCCGGCCAGGACCTGCCGGATGCGCTCGGGATCGCTGCCGGCGCCGTCGTCCTCAACGGTGATCCGGCACTGCGCGCCGTCGTCCTCCGCGATGACCATCACCGTGCCTCGCCCGTGCTCGAGACCGTGCTGCACGGCGTTCTCCACCAGCGGCTGCAGGCAGAGGTAAGGCACGGCAACCGGCAGCACCTCCGGCGCCACGCGCAGCACCACCTGCAGCCGCTCCCCGAAGCGGGCCCGCTCCAGGAGCAGGTAGCGGTCGATGCTGCGCAGCTCCTCGGCCAGCGTCGTGAACTCGCCATGGGTCTGGCTCGAGTAGCGGGTGAAGTCGGCGAACTCCAGCAGCAGCTCACGGGCCCGCTCTGGGTCGGTGCGCACGAACGACGCGATCGCGGTCAGGGCGTTGTAGACGAAATGCGGGCTGATCTGGGCCCGCAGCGCGCGTACCTGCGCCTCGGCGAGGCGGCTGCGCGAGTCGTCGAGCTCGGCCAGCTCGAGCTGACCCGACACCCACCGCGCGACCTCGCCCGCGGCGCGGACCAGACCCGGCCCGGCCTCCGCGTCGTACGCCGTGAGAGTGCCGACCACGCGGTCGTCGAGCACCAGCGGGCACACCACGGCCGAGCGGACCGGGCAGTCGGGGTCGCCGCAGCTCACCTTCTGCACGGTGGTGCGGCCGCGCTCCAGCGCGGCACCCGCCAAGGCGTACGCCCCGATCGCGTGGCGGTCGCCGGTGCCGTCCCAGGCCAGCAGCTGGTCGGTGTCAGTCATCGCGACGGCCGCGCTGCCGAGCAGCACCCGCAGGTGGCCGGCGCTGCGAGCGGCGGCGTCGGTGGTCAGGCCCGCGCGCAGGGCGGGCGATGCCAGGCTGGCCTCGTGCAGCGCCGCGTAGGCGGCGCGCTCGGCTGTCGTGCCGAACGCCCGCCGGCCGCGCACGGCCCGCCACAGCACCAGGCCTGGCACGAGCAGGACCACGGCGACGACCAGGAGCGCCAGCGGGTCCACCGGGCGAAGCGTAGGCGTGCTGGGTGGGTCACACCCGGCGGGCGTCGCGGGACCCCTGCCCACCGCGGGGGCCCGTCAGGAGTGCAGCGGCCCGGTCCGCTCTCGTGAGGTGGTGAGCGCGCCGATCGCCGCCAACGCCAACCCGGTCGCCAGGCCGTAGACCGCGTGCGCGAAGGCGTCCTTGGCGAGCGTCTTGGGGTCGTACTCCGTGACCGGCTGGTAGACCCCGATCGCCGGCAGGATCGTGTACGCACCGGCGAACGCTCCCGCACCGCTGGCCAGGCCCGCGGCCAGCGCAGGCACGGGCGTGGTCGCGGCCAGCAGCGATCCGCCGACCGCCCAGCCCACCCCGGTCATCCAGTGGACGACATCATTGGTCGGGCCGGCCGCCGCCTCCGGCAGCTCGACGCCTACCGCGTCAGCGGCCTTGCGGCCGACCTGGGCCGGGGCGGCCGCCTCCTCGAACGAGGGGGTGCTGCCGGTGCTGAACTCATACTCGCCGAAGCTGGCCTCCGAGCCGCTCGCTCGCGCCCGTCGAAACGAGAGCAAGTCCATGGCCAGGGTGCCAACGCCCCCGGCAGCGGCTCCGCCCAGTACCGCATACGTCCATCGGGTGACCTGCACCGAGAGCGCCTCCTGTCCGTGGTCTGCTGGCGCCAGGGGACCCCGCGCCTTCGGACGCGGATATAGCCCCAGGGCGCCTGACCAAACGCGCCGTGCCGGCGTCAGGCGCTGCGGGCAAGCAGGACCACGTCGTCGCGGTAGCGGCGCACTGCGCCGAAGGTTCACTAGCCTCGTCACGTGACCGACCTGCTGGCTCCGCTGCTCGCCCTGCCCGGTGTCGAGGTGGCCGTCGCCGAGGCGCGCACCGCCATCGACGGTCTGCTGTCGCACCGTGTCCTGCGCCGC
>JBBPYI010000198.1:0-8328 GCA_038200075.1 Mycobacteriales bacterium | reverse complement strand
TGTCCAACCGGTGGACGATCCCGGCCCGCTCGTCACCGGGCTCACGGTCTCCGCTGTCGCCACCGTCGCTGCTCGCGAGCCCGCCGCCGCGCCCCACCAGCGCGTTCACCAGCGTTCCGGTCCAGTTGCCCGGCGCGGGATGCACGACGTCGCCAAGAGCTGCAGCAGCCAGTGCCCCGGCAGGTTCGGCGATGATGCCGTCGGCCTGGTAGAGCGCGAGCATCTCGGTGCACACCCGACCCTCGGACACCGCCACCAGCTCCACCCCGGAGTCGCGCACCAGCGGAAACGTCACGTCGCCGGCCCGGCGCACCGCTGCGCCGTCGACGAAGCTGTCGAGCTCCGTCAGGTCGACCGGGGCTCCGGCCGCAAGCGCTGCCGACATGCTGGCTGCGCCGGCCGGCTCGACGCCCACGACCCGGCACGCGCTGTCACCGAGCCAGGCCACCGTCCCGGCCAGCAGCCCCCCTCCACCGACGGGGACCACGAGCAGGTCGGGCGTACGCCCCAGGCTCGCGACGACCTCCCGCACGACGGTGCCCTGCCCGGCGATGGTGCGGGGGTCGTCGAAGGCCGGCACGAGCACGGCACCGGTCTCGGCGCTGTCGGCGCGGGCCGCGGCCGCCGCCTCGTCATAGGTGTCGCCGACGACCAGCACCTCGACGTCGCAGCCGCCGATCTCCGACATCCGGTCGCGCTTCTGGCGCGGCGTGGTGCGCGGGACGTAGACCCGACCGCGTACGTCGAGCGCCCGGCAGGCGAAGGCGACTCCCTGACCGTGGTTGCCGGCGCTGGCGCAGACCACACCCGCTGCCCGCTGCTGCGCGTCCAGCTGCCCGATGAGGTTGTAGGCCCCCCGACCCTTGTAGGAGCGCACGGCCTGCAGGTCCTCGCGCTTGAGCCACACCTCGCCGCCGACCCGCGCCGAGAGGCGCTCGCTGCGCTGCAGCGGACTGTCGCCGACAACCCCGGCCAACCGCGCGGCCGCCTGCTCGACCTGTTCCCTGGTGCTCACCACAACAGCCTGCCAGGCGCGGTGCTCAGCGCCCCAGCGCGTGGAACTCCGGGTTGGGACGAAGTCCCAGCGCGTGCGCCATCCGGTTGGACAGCGCGAAGAAGGCGGTCACGGCGCTGATGTCCCAGATGGCCTCGTCATCGAACCCGTGGGCCCTGAGCGCGTCGTGCTCGGCGGGCCCGATGAGCTCAGGCGTCGTCGACAGGCGTACGGCGTAGTCGAGCATCGCCTGCTGTCGCGGGGTCAACGGCGCCGAGCGGTAGTTGGCCATCACCAGGTCACCCAGCACCGGGTCCTTCGCCCGCACGCGCAGGATCGCCCCGTGCGCGATCACGCAGTAGGTGCAGTCGACCACGGCCGAGGTCGCGACCACGATCATCTCGCGCTCGGCCTTGCTCAGTGCACTGTCGCGCTCCATCACCGCGTCGTGGTATGCCAGGAAGGCCCGCAGCTCATCGGGCCGGTGGGCCATCGCCAGGAACACGTTCGGCACGAAGCCGGTCTTGTCCTGCACGGCCAGGATCCGCTCGCGCACGTCTTCCGGCAGGTCGAGCACCTGCGGCACGGGGAAGCGGCTGATCGGTGCGTCCACGGCCTGTCCTCAGGTGCCCTTGAGGGCGGCGAAGACCACGACGTTGCTGCGGTAGCTCTTGCTCTTGCGATCGAACTCCCCGCCGCAGGTCACCAGACGCAGCGTGGGCTTGTCGTCACCGCCGTAGACGACATCGGTGGGGAAGTCGCGCTTGGCGTACTCCTGGACCTGCCGCACCACGAAGACGACGAGACTGCCGTCGGAGCGCCGGACCTTGATCTCGTTGCCCTTCTTGAGCGTCTTGAGCTGGGAGAAGACGCCAGGACCCCGGTAGCTGTCGACGTGACCGACCAGCACCGCCGGCCCTGCGTCGCCGGGCGCAACGCCCTGGCTGTACCAGCCGACCCGCTGAGGGTCCTCAGGCACCTGCAGCCGACCGTCCAGCGTCTTGCGCAGACCGATCAGCCTGGTCGTGAGTCCCAGCGCCGGGACACCGAGACGCACCGGGAGGGCGACCTCGCGCTCCCGGACCGTCACGGGGACAACAGGACCGGCCCCGAGCTCGGCTGCCCGGTCAGCGCTGACGCCGGCCAGCACCGAGCCCTGCACCGCGAACAGCGCCAGCAGCGTGACGACCTGCACGGCCGCCGCTCGCCAGCGCCGCCCCGCCGGGCGCGCCCCGGGGGCCCAAGCCCCAGGGTCGCGGCCGGACGAGGCGGTCATGCTCTAGGCCTTGCGGGTGCGCAGGACGACGCCAGCGCCCGCGAGGGCCAGACCGACCAGCGCGATGCTGATCGGCAGGACGGGCAGACCGTCGTCGGCCAGACCACCGAAGCCGGTCGAGACGCCACCGGACGGAGCAGTGCCGGAAGACGATCCCGCACCAGAGGACGGACCGGCACCGGACGAGGAGCCCGCACCGGACGAGGAGCCGCCGCCGCTGGAGCCACCGACGCTGGTGCCACGGGCCGAGGTGGCCGAACCGCTGAACGGCAGGGCGACGTAGGGGAAGGTGCTCCCGAACTCCTTGTCGTTGGTGTTGACGCCATCGCCGGCCGCGAGGGCGTCAACGATCTTGCCGGTACGGACGGCACCCTCGAGCGCCTGCAGCTCGATGTCGACGACGTCGTCAGCCAGGCGACGGCCGTTGGGGAAGCCGGCGGTGTCCTTGGCCAGTACGCCCAGTCGGCTCGGGTTGGCCGCCGGCGCGATCTTGGTGTTCAGCCGGATCATCTCGGCCGGCGTGACCGTCGGGGGCTTGTTGAGACCCTCGACGCCGGTGAGGAAGACCGAGAAGATGTCATCGCGCGGCGCGGCCGGAGCCGGCAGCTTGTAGATGGCCTCGATGAGCTTGGGAACCTCTGGGTCATTAACCTTGTCGACGACGGCCTGCACGGTGGCGTCCATCTCCGGCGGCAGGCTGTTGAAGGCGTCCTTCAGGCCGGCCGGCACGACGACCTCGTTGACTAGCGGCATGCCCAGGCGCGAGACCTGTACGAAGTCGCCGGTCGGCTCGGACTTGCCGGGGGTGAGGGTCATCGTCTGCTGGTCGGTGGTCGACCACACGCCGATGATGCCGCTGTCGTCACCGCCGCCGGTGATCTCGCTGATCGGCACCTGCAGCGCGATCGTGTTGACGTTGTAGCCGTTGAGCGTGTCGCTGCCGACCTCGGACAGGTCGCCGCCGTAGAGCAGGTCGAAGACCCGGAGGTCGAGGAAGAAGGGATCGTCCGCCTGGCCGGCGAAGCTCGAGCCCGTCACGCCCTGCAGCGGCTCGATGGCCTCGTCACGCAGCGCGGCGTAGTTCGGGAACGTCGCCTCGCCGACGTTGGACGGCGCGGTCTTGCCCGCCTCGACCAGCGTCGTCGCCGAGCCGTCGGCAGCGACCTTCTCGAGCTTGTAGGTCTGCTTGAACAGCAGCGTCGGGTCGCTGAAGGAGTTTACCGCGCCGTTGGCGTAGAGGAACGTGTCGGTGCCGCGCTTGTCCTCATTGGTGAAGGTCCAGCGGTAGGTGATGTCGGGCTTGGCGTCACCGTTGGTGTCGACCTTGATGTTGTAGCGGTAGCCCTCGGCGCCCCACGGGTAGAAGTTCGGGCCACCGGCGGGGTCCTGGAAGCCGGTCCAGTTCGCGACGAGGGTGACGGTGTCGGCCTTGTCCGGGCTGACGAAGGCATAGGTGTCGGTGTTGTCGGCCAGCGGGTTGCCCAGGGTCAGCGGGGCCTCACGGTGGCTGGAGGCGCTGCCGGCGTTCGGACCGAGGAGCAGTCCGGTGCCGGTCACGGCGATGCCGGCGGCGACGAGCGCGCTGCCGGCTCGACGGGTGCGAGATGGTCGGTTCACGGGTTTCTCCCTGAGGTCGAAGGCCCGCGAGCGGCGAGTCCTTGATCGAATATCCGCATGCGGGATGCTTCCGGTTCATCTCCCTCTGAAATGCAGACGAACCCGGTCAAGTCGGACGGGCCGAGTTTTGGCCTGATGTCCACCGGACGCGATGCTGGATGTGCTGCTGCACCGCTACCGCGAGCGGCGCTGAGGCGGTCCTACGCTCACCGGCATGACCGCTCCACGGCTGCCGCTGGACCCCATCGACGAGGCCCGACGGCAGTGGCGCGCGCACGGCTGGCACGACGCCGCTGACGGCATGGCCGCTGTCACCTCGGTGATGCGGGCCCAGCAGATCCTGCTGGCCCGCACGGAGGCGGCGCTGCGCCCGATGAGCCTGACGTTCGCCCGCTACGAGGTCCTCATGCTGCTGCTGTTCAGCCGCGCGGGTGCGCTGCCCATGAAGGTGATGGGCAGCCGCCTGCAGGTGCACCCGACCAGCGTCACCAACGCCGTCGACCGGCTGGAGGCCGCGGGACTGGTCGTCCGCGAGCCGCACCCCGCGGACGGCCGCGCAGTACTGGTACGGCTGACCGACGTGGGGCGCGAGACAGCTGAGGAGGCGACCGTCGCGCTCAACGACGGGGTGTTCGCCGACCCGGGCCTGCCGGCCGGCCGGGTCGAGCCGCTCATCGCCGTCCTGCGGTCACTGCGTCAGGGTGCCGGTGACTTCTAGCGTCGACCGCCCGTGGTCCTGGCTGGGGTCGGCGCGCGACGCCGTCGCGGACCGTGGCCTGGTCCGTACGCTCGACCCGGGCGGGCAGGGGCTGCTCGACGTCGCCGGCAACGACTACCTCGGCCTGTCAGGTCATCCCGACGTCATCGCGGCCGCGGTCGAGGCCACCCGTCGCTACGGCACCGGCTCCACCGGCTCCCGGCTGGTCACCGGCACCACAGCGGTGCACCTGGAGCTGGAGCAGGAGCTGGCCCGGCGTACGGCTTCCGAGGCTGCGCTCGTCTTCTCCTCCGGCTACCTCGCCAACCTGGGCGCCCTGTCCACCCTGGCCGGACCGGGGGTGCTGGTGGTGTCCGACACCGCCAACCACGCGTCGCTGGTCGACGGCTGCCGGCTCTCGCGCGCCGAGGTCCGCGTGGTGGCGCACCGCGACGTCGTGGCTGTCGAGCAGGCGGTCGCCGCGTTCCCCGGCCGGGCGGTGATCGTGACCGACGCCGTCTTCTCCGTCGACGGCACTGTCGCGCCGCTGCGCGCGCTGCACGACGTAGCCCGCCGGCACGGGACGCTGCTGCTGGTCGACGAGGCGCACGCGCTGGGGGTGCTGGGACCGGACGGCGCCGGTGCGTGCGCCGCGGCTGGTCTGGGCGCCGAGCGCGACGTCGTACGCACCGTGACGCTGTCCAAGGCGCTCGGCAGCCAGGGCGGCGCGGTGCTCGGGACGGCGCTGCTGCGCGACCACCTGGTGGACACCGCCCGCAGCTTCATCTTCGACACCGCGCTGGCGCCTGCGTCCGCCGCTGCGGCGCTGGCCGCGCTGCGGCTGGTCGACGACGACCGCCTGGCCGATCTCGCCCGGGTGTCTCGCGCGCTGGCCGAGGCGCTCGACGTCGCGCCCACCGAGGGCGCCGTCGTGCAGGTCCCCGTCGGTGACCCCGTGCGTGCGCGTGCGGCCCAGCGGGCCTGCCGCGCTGCCGGCGTACGGGTCGGGTGCTTCCGGCCGCCGTCCGTCCCCGAGGGCGGCTCCTGTCTGCGCCTGACCGCGCGCGCCGACCTGACTGCGCAGGACGTGACGCGGGTCGCGGCGGCCGTACGCCAGGCGCTTGACGTGCGGGCCTGAGGATCCTCAGCCGAGCAGGCGCGGGTCCAGCGCGAGGACGGCACCGGCAGCCAGCCCGAGTCCGACCGAGGCGATCGCTGCGGCTACCGCGCTGAAGGCGGCGATCGGCCGGACGGCAGGAGCGGCCACCTGAGCAGCGCCCGTGCGGTCGAAGGCCGGTGCGATCCAGCGCAGGTAGTAGAAAAGACTCGCCACGGTGTTGACGGCCGCGATCACGACCAGCCAGCCGAAGCCGCCGTCGAAGGCTGCGGCGAAGATCGTGAGCTTGCCGACGAAGACCGCTGTCGGTGGCGTGCCGACCAGCCCGAGCAGCAGCACCAGCAGGCTGACCGCGAGCCAGGGCCGACCGGCGGCCAGTCCCCGGTAGTGCTCAATCCGGGTGTGCTGCGGCAGCGCTGCCGGGATGGCGAAGGACCCGACGTTGGTCACGGCGTACGCCGCGAGGTAGAGCGCCAGCGCGGGCAGGGCGAGCCCGGTCCGACCGGCGACCGCGACCGCCATCAGCAGGTAGCCGGCCTGGCTGACGCTGGACCAGCCGAGCAGCCGGCGCACCGACTCCTGGCCGTACGCCGCGAGGTTGCCCAGCGTCATCGTCACGGCGGCGAGCACCGCGACCAGCAGCGGCCAGTCGACGACCTCGCTCGGGATCGCGTCGAGGACCCGGTAGGCCGCGAGCAGCCCGCCGACCTTCGGCACGGTCGTGAGCAGGGCCGCCGATCCGGTGCGTGCGCCCTCGGCGGCGTCGGGCACCCAGAAGTGGCCCGGCACGAAACCGCCCTTGAAGGCCAGCCCGGCCAGCAGCGCGACGACCCCGACGGCGACGACCGGCTGCGAGACAACATCGACATCGGCGAGCAGGGCGTACGCCGTGCCTCCGACCACGCCGGACAGCACGACGATCCCGGTGAGCATCGCGATGCCGAGGAAGGCGCCGAGCAGGTAGGTCTTGAGCGCCGCCTCGGTGCCGGCGCTGTCGCGGGCCGCGCCGGCCAGGGCGTAGAGCGGGACGCTGGCGAGCAGATAGCCGATCCCCAGCAGCGACAGGTCGTTTCCCGCGGCGAGCACCTGGGTGCCCAGCACCGAGAACAGCAGCAGGACGTAGTGCTCGCTCTCCCGGCGGTCGCCGTGCAGCTCCTCCGACATCAGCCCGAGCACCAGCAGGCCGGACAGGGCGCCGACCAGCCGGGCGGTGGCGGTGAGTCCGTCGACGGCGAAGGTGTCGTCGAAGACCAGTCGGTCCGGACCGAGCAGTGCGACGACGGAGGCCACCGCCGACGCGACCAGCACACCGGCGGTCACCAGGCGCGCCACCCATTGCCGCTGACGTGGCAGGAAGCTGCCGAGCAGCAGCACCCCGACGGCGCCGAGCAGCAGCAGCAGCTCCGGCAGCAGTGCGAGGGGGTCTTCGTTCACCGACCGACCAGGTCGACGACGGCGCGGGCGGAGGGCTCGACGACGTCCAGCAGCGGTCGTGGCAGCAGGCCCACGAACAGCGACAGCGCGATCAGCGGCACGACGGCGGCCAGCTCGCTGGGCCGCAGGTCCTTGACCGCCTCGGTGAGTCGGCCGGGCTCGCCGAGCAGCAGCCGGTTCATCGCCACCAGGAACAGCGCAGCGGTCACGAGCAGCCCGAGCAGCGCGACGATGACTCCGATCGGCGCGGACCCGAGCGAGCCTGCCAGGACCTGGAACTCGGCGACGAAGCCGGACAGCCCGGGCAGGCCGAGGCTGGCGAACGCTGCGAGACCGAACAGCGCGGCGAAGCGGGGCGCGCGGGTGGCGAGCCCGCCGTAGGCCCCGAGGTCGTAGCTCTTGGCCCTGTCCTGCAGGACGCCCGCGAGCAGGAACAGCGCACCCGTGACGAGACCGTGGCTGACCATCTGCGTGACGGCGCCGGTCACGGCCACGGTGCGCGCCTCGGCGTCGGTGCCGTTGAGCATCCCGGCCGCCCCGACGGCCAGCAGGACGTAGCCCATGTGCGCGACCGACGTGTAGGCGATCATCCGCTTGAGGTCGGTCTGGGCGAGTGCGACCAGTGCGCCGTAGAGCACGCCGATCGCGCCGATGACGACCGCCACCAGCGCCCAGGTGCGCCAGGCCTCGGGCAGCATGGGCAGCGCGATGCGGACGAAGCCGTAGGTGCCCATCTTGAGCAGGACGCCGGCCAGGATCGCCGAGCCGATCGCCGGGGCGTCGGTGTGTGCTGGCGGGAGCTAGGTGTGGACCGTCACGGTCGGGGTCTTGAGGGCCAGGCCGAGGTAGATCGCGAGCAGCGCGAGCCCCCCGGCCACCGGACGGCCCTGCAGCGGCGGTGCCTGAGCGAGCTGCACCATGTCGAAGGTGTGCGGATCGGAGCCGGCGAACAGCGCCAGAAAGCCCACCAGCAGAGCAAGGCTGCCGAGGAAGGTGTAGAGGAAGAACTTCAGCGCCGAACGGGCCGCCTGACCGTGCCCCCAACCGGCGATGACGAAGTACATGCCGACGATCGACAGATCGAAGAAGACGAAGAACAGGATCAGGTCCAGGCTGACGAACACGCCCAGGCAAGCCGTCTCCAGGAACAGCAGCAGCGCGGCGAAGGTGCGGGGACGCAGCTGCTCGCGCCA
>JBBPYI010000197.1:0-6709 GCA_038200075.1 Mycobacteriales bacterium | reverse complement strand
TAGCCTGAGCGTGCGCAGGAGCTGCAGGTGCCGGCGCGCCGTCGACGTAAAGGAGTAAGGCCGTGACCCTTCCCGGTGGCTGGGAGCTCATCCTCGTCGTGCTCGTGATCATGGTGCTGTTCGGCAGCAAGCGGTTGCCGGAGGCCTCGCGCTCCCTGGGTCGCTCGATGCGGATCTTCAAGGCCGAGACCAAGGGCCTGCGCGAGGACGACACGACCTACGTCGCAAGCCCGGTCGAGCCGGCCGCGCCCGTCGCCCCGGCCGCTCCCCTCGCGCCGCCTGTCGTCCCGCCGATGCAGCAGGCTGCGACCCCGCCGGTGCAGCCGGCCGCGCCCGAGCACGTCTCGCCCGAGCAGCCCCGCCAGCCGTAGGTGTCCGCGCCGACCAGCGGCACGGGCTCGAGCCGGCCAGAGCGCACGCCCGACGGGCGGATGGCGCTCATCGAGCACCTGCGCGAGCTGCGCAACCGGCTCGGCATCTCCCTGCTGGCCCTGGCCGTCTGCGTCGTGCTGGCGCTGGTCTTCCGCGGCGAGGTCTTCGACCTGCTCAAGCGGCCGTACTGCCAGACCCAGGTCGCGCAGGCCGCGTCGCGGGCGTCCGGCAACCAGTGCGAGCTCTACGCCTTCGGGACCTTCGAGCAGTTCTCGGTCTCGCTGCGCATCTCGCTGATCGCCGGGGTCGTCGCATCCGCCCCGATCTGGCTCTACCAGCTGGGCGCGTTCATCACGCCGGCGCTGCACCGCAAGGAGAAGCGCTATGCCGCAGCCTTCCTCGGCGCCTCGCTGGTGCTGTTCGTCATCGGCGTCATCTTCGCCTACCTGACCATCTCGCGCGGTCTGCAGTTCCTGCTGACCTTCGGCGGCGACGGCATCGTCACGCTGCCGTCCATCCAGAGCTATCTGTCGTTCGTGACGTTGACGCTGCTGGGTTTCGGAGTGGCGTTCCTGTTCCCGGTGATCGTGCTGTTCCTGAACTTCGTGGGGATCTTCCCGGCGTCGCGGATGCGCTCCTGGCGTCGCGGGATGATCGTCGGGATCGCGGTCGCGGCAGCGGTGCTGACCCCGTCGCAGGACCCGTTCACCTTCATGGCGATGGGCGTGCCGCTCTACGTCCTCTACGAAGGCTGCATCGTCATCGCCCGGGTGCGGGACCGGGCCGCCCGGCGACGTCGCTCGGTCGAGCCGGGGGCCCAGGAGCTGGAGATGCTCGGCGACGACGAGACGTCCTACGTCGACGACCGGCCGAGCCCGCTGTAGCGACGTAGCCTCGCAGGGGTGAGCGCACCGCAGGCATCGCCGGCCGAGCGGTACGCCGCCTTCCGACGCACGCAGACCGGAGCGGCCCTGGCGGAGTTCGAGGTGGGCTACCCCTTCGGGCTCGACGCCTTCCAGCGCACGGCCTGCGCGGCCCTGGAGGCCGGGCGCGGCGTGCTGGTCGCGGCCCCCACCGGGGCCGGCAAGACCGTCGTGGGCGAGTTTGCCGTCCACCTGGCGCTGCGGGCCGGCCACAAGTGCTTCTACACGACCCCGATCAAGGCGCTGTCGAACCAGAAGTACGCCGACCTGGTCGCCCGCCACGGCGCCGAGCGGGTGGGACTGCTGACCGGGGACAACAACGTCAACGGCGACGCCGACGTGGTCGTGATGACGACCGAGGTGCTGCGCAACATGCTCTACGCCAGCGCTCAGGACGGCGGGTCGGGCGACCGGCTGCGCGGGCTGGCCCACGTCGTGATGGACGAGGTGCACTACCTGGCCGACCGCGAGCGCGGCGCCGTCTGGGAGGAGGTGATCATCCACCTGCCCGAGTCGGTGCAGGTCACCTCGCTGTCGGCGACGGTCAGCAACGCCGAGGAGTTCGGCGAGTGGCTCGGCACGGTGCGCGGCGACACCGAGGTGGTCGTCGAGGAGCACCGCCCCGTACCCCTTTCTCAGCACGTCCTGGTCGGCACCCGGCTCTACGACCTGTTCAAGGGCGACGCGACCAACCCCGAGCTGGAGCGAATCGCGCGCGACGAGGGCCGACTGCCCTCGCGCGGGCGGGCCGGTCGGCCGGGGGAGCGCGGGCGGGGCCGGGTCGGGGGCCGTCCGCTGGCCAGCCGGGCCGAGGTGCTCGGCCGCTTGGACAGCCAGGGCCTGCTGCCGGCCATCACCTTCATCTTCAGCCGCGCCGGCTGCCAGGCGGCGGTCGAGCAGTGCCTGCGGGCCGGGCTGCGTCTCAACAGCGCCGAGGAGTCCGAGCGGGTCCGTCAGCTGGTGGAGAAGCGCACGGCCAGCCTGCCCCGCGAGGACCTGACTGTCCTGGGGTACTGGGAGTGGCTCGAGGCCCTGCAGCGCGGCGTCGCGGCCCACCACGCCGGCATGCTGCCGACCTTCAAGGAGGTCGTCGAGGAGCTGTTCACCCAGGGGCTGGTCAGGGCGGTCTTCGCCACCGAGACCCTCGCGCTCGGCATCAACATGCCGGCCCGCTCGGTGGTCCTGGAGAAGCTGACCAAGTGGAACGGCGAGACCCACGCAGACGTGACACCGGGGGAGTACACCCAGCTCACCGGCCGGGCCGGCCGCCGCGGCATCGACGTCGAAGGCCACGCGGTCGTGCTCTACCAGCCCGGCATGGACCCGCGGCAGGTCGCCGGGCTGGCCTCGACCCGCACCTATCCGCTGCGCTCGAGCTTTCGGCCGTCCTACAACATGGCCGTCAACCTGGTCGGGTCGCTGGGTCGGGAGCAGACCCGCACCCTGCTGGAGAGCTCGTTCGCGCAGTTCCAGGCCGACGCCTCCGTGGTGGGGATCGCCCGGCAGATCAGCCGCAACCTCGAGGGGCTGGACGGCTACGCCGACTCGATGCGCTGCCACCTGGGCGACGCCACCGAGTACGGCCGGCTGCGGGCCGAGCTCAAGGACCGCGAGGGTGACCTGGCCCGGCAGGGCTCGGCGCAGCGCCGGGCGGCAGCCGCCGCCTCCCTGGAACAGCTCACCGTCGGAGACGTCGTGCGCGTTCCGACCGGCCGTCGCTCCGGTCTGGCCATCGTGCTGGATCCCGGCGTCGGCACCAACGGCGACAGCCACCCGCTGGTGCTGACCGAGGACCGCTGGGCCGGGCGACTGTCCAGCGCCGACTTCCCCGCCGCTGTCGAGCCGGTCGGCCGGGTCAAGGTCCCACGCGGCTTCAACCACCGCTCGCCGCAGGCCCGCCGCGACCTGGCCAGCACGCTGCGCACGATCGTCGTCGCCGACGTGCCGCGCGGTCGGCGCCGCTCCGCCGCCGCTGACGACACCCAGCTCGCCGCCCTGCGCGCGGCGCTGCGACGCCATCCGGTGCACGGCTGCGAGGACCGCGAGTCCCACCTGCGCTGGGCTGAGCGCTGGAACCGCCTGCGCTCCGACACCGACCGGCTCGAGCGCAAGGTCGCCGGCAAGACCAGCTCGATCGCCCGCACCTTCGACCGGGTCTGCGTCGTGCTCGACGAGCTGGGCTATCTGTCGGGCGAGACGGTGACCCCGGCAGGTGAGTCGCTGGCCCGCGTCTACAACGAGGCCGACCTGCTGGCGGTCGAGAGCATTCGGCGCGGGCTCTGGGACACCCTCACGCCCGCCGAGCTGACCGCCGTGGTCTCCACGCTGGTCTACTCCGCGCGCCGCGCCGATGAGTCCAACCCGGTCGTGCCGTCGGGGGCCGTCACCACCGCCCTGGCCGAGATGGGCCGGCTGTGGAGCGCGCTGTCGCAGGCCGAGACCGACGCCGGGGTGGCCTTCCTGCGCCGTCCGGACGCCGGCTTCGCCTGGTCGGCCTGGCGCTGGGCGGGCGGCGCGACCCTGGAGGCCGTGCTGTCCGACGACCCCGACCTCACGGCCGGTGACTTCGTCCGCTGGTGCAAGCAGGTCATCGACCTGCTCGGTCAGGTGGCGCTGGTCGCCGAGGCCCTCTCGCCCGCCGGCGCCGACCTGCGGCGCACCACCCGGCAGGCGATCGAGGCCGTGCGCCGAGGTGTCGTCGCCTACAGCAGCGTCGTCTGAGCGGTCCGACCTCGGGGCGCGCGCCGGTAGCCTTGGCCAACGTGACGACCACCCGCCGGCTCGTGCTGGCCAGCGCCTCGCCGGCCCGGCTGCGGCTGCTGCGCGACGCCGGTCTGGCGCCCGAGGTCGTCGTGAGCGGCGTCGACGAGTCCGGGGTCACGGCTGCCGATCCGCGCGCGCTGGTGCTGGAGCTGGCGCGCCTCAAGGCCGAGGCGGTCGCCGCGTCGCAGCCCGACAGCCTGGTGATCGGCTGCGACTCCATGCTCGAGCTCGGCGGCGAGGTCCTCGGCAAGCCCCGTGACGCCGCTGACGCCCTAGGACGCTGGAAGCGCATGTGCGGCCAGCACGGCGCCTTGCTGACCGGTCACGTCGTCATCGACACCGCTGCTGGGCGTACGGCCGCCGCCGTCGCCGCCACCACCGTGCGCTTCGGCAGCCCGAGCGATGCAGAAGTCGCGGCGTACGTCGCCAGCGGCGAGCCCCTGCACGTCGCCGGGGCCTTCACCCTCGACGGGCGAAGCGCGCCGTTCGTCGACGGCATCGACGGCGACCCGGGCAACGTCATCGGACTGTCGCTGCCGCTGCTGCGCGCCCTGCTGGCCGAGCTCGGCGTGGCCATCACCGACCTGTGGGCGCCATGACGGCCCCACTCAAGATCGGGCCGCTCGAGGTCGAGCTGCCGGTCGTGCTCGCGCCGATGGCCGGGGTGACCAACGCCGCCTACCGCTCGCTCTGCCGCTCCTACGGCGCTGGGCTCTACGTCAGCGAGATGGTCAGCGCCCGGGCACTTCTCGAGGTCAACGAGACCACCAACCGGCGGGCGGCCTTTGGCGCCGACGAGACCGTGCGCAGCATCCAGCTCTACGCCACCAACCCCGACGTCGTCGGCGCGGCCGTGCGCCAGCTGGTCGAGGCCGAGGGCGTCGACCACGTCGACCTCAACGTCGGCTGCCCGTCACCCAAGGTCACCCGCCGCGGCGGGGGTTCGGCGCTGCCGGCGCACCCGGTGCTGTTCGGCAACCTGGTGCGCGCGGCGGTCCGCGCGGCTGGAGCCGTGCCGGTGACGGTCAAGATGCGCAAGGGCATCGACGACGCGCACCTGACCTACCTCGAGGCCGGCCGGCGGGCGCAGGACGAGGGCGCGGCGGCGGTGGCGCTGCATGCACGTACGGCCGAGCAGTTCTACTCCGGCCGGGCCGACTGGGACGCGATCGGCGAGCTCAAGGCGGCGCTGACCAGCGTGCCGGTGCTGGGCAACGGCGACATCTGGGCGGCCAGTGACGCCCTGCGCATGATGGCGCAGAGCGGCTGCGACGGGGTCGTGGTCGGGCGCGGCTGCCTGGGCAAGCCGTGGCTGTTCCGCGACCTGGCCGACGCCTTCGCCGGCCGTCCGGTGCAGGCGCCTCCGACGGTCGGCGAGGTCGTGCCGGTCATGAAGCGCCATGCCCGCGCGCTCGTGGTGGCCCGGGGCGACGAGGGGTTCGCCGTCCGGGACTTCCGCCGCCACACCGGCTGGTACATGACCGGCTACCCGGTCGGCGGCGCGGCCCGCAAGGCGCTGGCGATGGCGTCCTCGCTGGCCGAGCTCGACGACCTGCTCGACGCGCTCGATCCGGCCGCGGTGCTGCCGGCGGGCTCGGAGCTGCTGCCCCGCGGGCACGTGCAGGGCCCGCGGCACGTCGTGCTGCCCGAGCACTGGCTGCGCGACCGCGACGACCCGACCCCTCCCGACGACGCCGGGGCCTTCCACCAGGGCGGCTAGAGCGCAAGCAGGTGGGCCTAGCTCGCCAGCGGGGCCGCGTCGGCGGCCAGGCCGAGCACGCCGCGTTCCAGGCGCACTGCCGCGGCGTACGCCCTGACCTGCTCGTCGGCCCAGCGCTCGTCGCGGCCGGTCTCGGCTGCCAGCAGCCGCGCAGCCAGGGGCGCGGCGGGCAGACCGGCGTCGCGGGCCCGCAGCGACAGCCGCAGCCGCCGGCTGAAGACGTCGTCGAGGGTCGTCGCGCCCTCGGCCCTGGCGGCGTGCACGACCTCGGCGGCGATGTGGTCGGCAGCCGGCGACAGCGTCGCACCGAGACTGGCGTCGGAGGCCACCAGCGACAGCACATCGTGGGCCTGCTCACCGACCTGGCGCACCAGGGTGTCGGCGACCGCGCGGCCCAGCCCGAGGGAGACCGCCGACTCGCGGACCTGCTCGCACAGCACCGGCAGCGGCTGGGTGCCACCGAGGGTGATCTCGTCGGTACGGCAGCGGGCCTTGCGCCCGTCGCGCTCGACGATCCGGTCGACGACGTCCTTGGCCATCCGCCGGTAGGTCGTCAGCTTGCCGCCGGTGATCGTCAGCAGTCCGCCGGAGCCCTCGACCAGGGTGTGTCGACGGCTGATGTCGCTCATCGAGCCGTCGGCGGTGCTGGGGCGGATCAGCGGGCGTACGCCGGCCCACGCGCCCAGCACATCGTCGGCGCCGAGGGCCCGCCGGAAGACGTCGTTGCCGGCCGCCAGGACGTAGTCCAGGTCGCCGGCAGTGAGCGAAAGGTCCTCGACGGCCCCGTCGTACGGCGTGTCGGTCGTGCCCAGGATCGTATGCGCGCCCCACGGGATCGCGAACATCGACCGGCCGTCACCCTGCTTGCTGGGCAGCAGGATGCTGGCATCCAGCAGCGGCAGCCGCTCGCGGGGCACCACGACGTGCACGC
>JBBPYI010000196.1:0-7482 GCA_038200075.1 Mycobacteriales bacterium | reverse complement strand
TTAGGGCCGGTCGGACTTGCCGCGCAGGCGGGCCGGCCACAGCGGTGCGGTCGCGTCTTCGGCACCTGGCATGGCGACGGCGGAACCCGGCAGCACGGCCACGGCGAACGGGGTGCTGCTGGGCCGCAGGTAGGGCACATCAGCAGAGGACAGCGTCACCCTGATGCGGTGACCAGCCGCGAACTCCCACGCGAAGGCGAAGGCGTCGAAGCTCGCTGGCTGCACGCCGGGTGCGGACTCGCCGAGCTGGCGGGCGAAGGCACCACGGGTGATGAGCCGCGCGGTGCCGTCCGGGGCGACGTCGTAGACCTTCGGGTCGATCTGGAACGCTTGCGCAGCGGAGGTCGGGACCGGCAGGCCAGTGCTGGGCGGGGCGCTGAGTACCGAGAGCTTCATGGTGGGTATGCCAGCGAAGGTGGTGGCGGCGGCCAACGGGGGCGTGTCGAAGGTCGCGACGTCGACAGGAGTGGCTGTCGAGGGCACGGGTCGGCCGAGCTGCTTGGCAAACTCCCTGCCCAGCGCTGCACCGGCAACCGGCTCCGAGGTGGGGTCGCCACCGGATCCAGAAACCAGGATCGTGGGCGCGGCGTCGGGACACGGTGTGGTGGAAAGGGTGCCCCGACCTGCGCCGCTGCTGCACAGGTTGAGCTGCTGCTGCTCGCCGAAGGGGTACCGGCGGGACGCCGACACGCGGTTGACAGCGTCGTCGGTGTCGTTGTCGAAGTACTGCGTGCGAGCGAATTCGATGGGAGCGGCTTTGTCGATGCCGTTGTCGATGCCACGCACGTAGTGGTCGAGCCACTGGTTCGCCTGGTCGAAGACGCGGGCGATCTCGGCGCCGCCGCCGCCGCGCGCCGGGGGGTGCCCGACGCCGCCCAGGTAGAGCCGGGTGTCGATGCCGCGTTGCCGCAGCTGCTGGAAACCGTCGATCGCGGCATTGCCGTCGAACAGACCGTCATTGAGACCTTGGATGAAGAAGACCGGGGTCTTCACGGCATCCCACTTGCCCACCGCCGAACGGTCCTGCATGTACTGCTTCACGCCGTCGTAGTCGACACCGGACATGACGCGGCCGTACATCGCGTCCACCGCGGGCTCGTAGTTGTTGTAACCATCGGTGCGCTGACGGCCGGCGGCGTAGAAGCCGCTCAGATAGGCCATCTTCAGCACGCCGTTCGGGACGAGCCCCGCGTAGGCATCGGTCCAGGTGGCCGCCGCGATGACCGTGCGGATCGCCGGGTTGCCGGAGCGAGCCAGGGCCAGCGCGTGGGCACCGCCGTACGAGCCGCCGTACTGGCCGAGGTGGTCGACCCAGATCGGGACGTTGTCGGGGTTGTTGAGCCAGGCGACCGCGGTCTGCAGGTCGCGCTGCTCCTTGGGGCCGACCAGGTCGACCTGCCCCTTGGTGTCACCGAACCCGCGCGAGGAGTAGCGCAGGACCACGTAGCCGGCTCGGGCAGCGCTCTCGGCCAGCTCGCCGTCGCCGCTCTTGCTGCCGAGATACCCGTGATTGATGACCAGTCCGGCGAACGGGCCGGTCCCGGTGGGGATCAGGACGCGTGCGTCCAGGGTCACGGGGGCACCGAGCAGATCGGGGTTCGGGACCGGGATCCGCACATCCCGGGTCGTGTAGGCGTACGGGGCATTCACGCCAACGCGGTCGCCCGTGACGGGCTTGTCCGCCTGGGCGGCCGGCGCGGCGACGATGCCGGCCATCATCAGAACAGCCGCGAACGTCAGTGAGAGTCGGCGCTTCATGGGGTGAGCGTTCGACGGCGTTGCGCCTTCACCTGCTTGCACCGAGCCCCGGCATGTCAGGATCGCCGGATGGACGAACCGGCGGCACCCTCCTTCGTCGCCCACAACATCGACCCTGAGGCCGACAACGCCATCCACGATGACGGCGTCGCGCAGAAGTTCGGCTTCACCGGCGCCCTCGTGCCCGGCGTCGAGCTGTTCGCTGGTGCCGCGTCCGCGCTGGTCGCCCAAGGGGGCCCGGCCTGGCTCGCCAACAGCCAGATCGCCCTGCGCTTCCGGCGGCCGGTCTACGACGGCGAGCGGCTGCTCGTCGAGAGCAGCGGCGACGAGCTGGCCGTACGCGGACCGGACGGCGAGGTGCGCTGCGTCGGCACGGCGCAGTCGACGGCCCGTCGCCGAGACCTGCAGGGCTGCTCCGGGGCCCCGCTGCCGACTCAGCTCCAAGAGCAGCCGACGGTCGGTGCCCTGGGGACCGTCGTGGAGCGCATGCAGGCATCGGACAACGAGGCGTACGTCGACGCGATCGAGGAGTCGCTGTCGCTCTACCGGGACGATGCCGTCGCACACCCGGGCCTGCTCCTGCGACTGGTGAACCTGCTGCTGATGCGCAATGTCGCTCTGGGCCCTTGGATCCACACCTCGAGTGACTGCGCGCTGATCGGGGCGGTGACCCTGCCCGCGACGATGACCGTCCGCGGCGCGGTGACCGAGCTCTGGACGCGCAACGGGCACGACTACGTGCGCTACGACGCCCTGGTGCTCGCCGACGGGCAGCCGGTGATGGAGGTCGACCACACGGCGATCTACCGGCTCGCCGGCTGAGCCGGAAGCTGGAGGTCGCCGGTCCGGACATCCCGCAGCGCCCGGGGTGGCGAGGCGTGACAGGCTCGTTCACATGCCTTCGACGGATATCAGGTGAGCGCGACAGAGCTCGACGTCGTGGTGGTCGGCGCCGGCCAGGCCGGTCTCGGCACCGCGTACTGGCTGCAGCGACTGGGCACGTCGTCCTGCCAGGTTCTCGAGGCCGATGCGCCTGGGGACAGCTGGCTGCAGCGCTGGGACAGCCTGCAGCTGTTCACCCCGCGCCGCTTCAGCAGCCTGCCGGGCATGCGGTTCCCCGCCGGCGCGACCCGCAGCCCGAGCCGGACCGAGATGGCTGACTACCTCAGGGCGTACGCCGCGAGGTTCTCGCTGCCGGTGCGCAAGGCGGTCCGGGTCGAGGGTGTCACCAAGACCGACGGCGGCTTCACGTTGACCACCTCGGCCGGCCCGGTCACCGCCCGGCAGGTCGTGCTGGCGACAGGACCGTTCCGCCGCCCGTACGTCCCGGCGGCCGGTGACGGCCTGAGCCCAGCGGTGCACCAGTTGCACTCCTACGACTACCGACGTCCGGCCGACGTGCCGTCCGGTCGGGTGCTGGTCGTCGGTGGGGGCAACTCCGCCGCCCAGCTCGCCCTGGAGCTCTCCGCCACCCACGAGGTGACCGTCGCGAGCCCTGGGCAGCTGTGGTTCCTGCCCGAGGACCTGCTGGGCGTGTCGATGTACTGGTGGACGCTGCTGACGGGGGTGCTCAACGCCGGCGGTGACGCCCGGGTCTCTCGTTACATCAGGGGTCGCGGCGATGCGATCGTCGGACGCCAGCTCCAGGGGCTCATCCGCCAGGGACGCGTACGCCTGCTGCCGCACCGGGTTGTCGGCGCCGACGGCGACCACGTCGGGCTCGCCGACGGCACGCAGCTGCAGGTCGAGTCGGTCCTGTGGTGCACCGGTTTTCGTCCGGACACCGGCTGGGTCGACGTGCCGGGCGCGCTCGACGACACCGGAGAGCCGCTGCACGAGGCCGGCGCCTCCCCAGTGCCGGGGCTGCACTGGATGGGCCTGCCGTGGCAGACCCGGCTGAACTCCTCGATCATCGACGGCGTCGACCGGGACGCTCGCCGCACGGCTCGCCGGATCCTGGCCGGACTACCTTCGAGGTGACAGCAGGGGGAGCCGACGTGGACACCGCAGGCAGCGAGCGGGTGACCTACCTGGTCATCGACGGTGAGAACCTCGACGCGACCCTGGGCGTCAACCTGCTCGGTCACCGGCCCGCACCGGACGAGCGACCCCGGTGGGAGCGCGTGCTGGACTACACCCAGCGCATCTGGGACCAGCCGGTCAAGGCGCTCTTCTTCCTCAATGCCACGTCCGGCAACCTGCCGATGCCTTTCATCCAGGCGCTGACCGCCATGGGCCTGCGACCTGTCCCGCTGTCGGGCCCGCCTGGGATGAAGGTGGTCGACGTCGGCATCCAGCGGATGCTCGAGGCGATCGTCGACCGCGACGCCGATGTCGTGCTCGGCAGCCACGACGGTGACTTCCTGCCGCAGATCTCGAGCCTGCTTGGCGGCACCCGGCGCGTCGCGCTGCTCGGGTTCACCGAGTTCCTCAACTCCGGGTACGTCGAGCTCGCTGGCCAGGGCCTTGAGGTCTTCGACCTCGAGCACGATGCGAGAGCCTTCAACAAGGTGCTGCCACGGGTGCGCATCATCGACATCGACGCGTTCGACCCGGCTGCCTACCTCTGAGGCCCGACGTACTGCCAGCCGTCGTCCTGCCTGACGAAGCGGCTCACCTCATGCTGAACCCCCGAAGCGGAGTGCGCCCGGAACTCGACCTTCCCTGCCGTGTCGAACAAGCCGCCGGCGTTGCGGCTGAGAACCTCCAGCCCCAGCCAGGTCTCACCGGGATCCAGGCGCAGCCGGCGGGGCCGCGTCGAGGCGTGCCAGGTGCGCAGCAGGTACGCCGCGTCGCCGACGACGAAAGCCGCGTAGCGCGAGCGCATCAGCTGCTCGGCCGTCGCGGCCGGCGCGTCGCCACGGTGAAGCCGACCGCAGCAGCCGTCGTAGGGCAGACCGGTCCCGCAGGGGCAGCGCACCGCACCAGTGTCGTGGCAGGCGCGGCAGGGCAGGGCAGCGACGTGCCCAAGGACGTACGCCCGACCGAGGACGGTCACCACGTCGTGATCGACGGGCGCTGCTGGCGGGCCACCGACCCCGCCCTGCCCGAGGACATGGCGGCCCGGCTGCGCTCGCAGCTCATGAGCGCGCGATGGGCGGTCGGCGTGGCCCTCAAAGCGCACGACGAGCCTGGCGAGCGGGCCGCGCGAGCCCGCGTGCACCGGGCCAAGACGGCCCTGGGGGAGCGCGGGCAGCCGTGGTGGGAGCAGACCGAGGAGCAGCGCAGGGCCCGCTGGGAGGCCGGCCTCGAAGGCAGCTGACCGGCCGCCGCGTTCTAGGCTGACCGTCATGACCACCCCCGAGAGCCGGATGGCCACGGCGGCTGCCATCGGGGCGCTCACGGACTTCCTGACCGAGGTCGAGGCCGGCTCGCCCCGACCGGTCGGGGCATATCTGCAGCAGCTCGTCGACGACGACGGCGTGGGTGTGCTGGCGCAGGGCTACTACGGCCTGCTCAACCTGTCGGCGCTGCTGCTGCCGATGGCTGCGGCGAGCGAGGACCTGACGCCAGAGGAGCTGCTGCGCCAGATCGCCCTGCTGGTGGCCCGCGACCCGCTCGCTTGAGCCCGCCTACAGTCGCCCTCGTGACCGGCGCCTACGACGAGACCTCCCGGGCGGCCGTGCACCGCGTGATGGTCGAGCGTCGCGATGTACGGCAGGGCTTCCTGCCGGATCCGGTGCCCGACGACGTCCTGCTCCGGGTGCTGCAGGCGGCGCACACCGCGCCGAGCGTCGGCTTCTCCCAGCCGTGGGACTTCCTGATCCTGCGCGACCTTGAGACCCGGACCCGCGTGCGCGACCTGGTCGTGCGCGCGAGGCGGGCGTACGCCGACTCGCTGCCCGCGGCCCGCCAGCAGGCCTTCGCCGGTCTCAAGATCGAGTCGGTGCTGGACACCCCGCTCAACATCGTGGTCACCAACGACCCCACCCGCGGCGGCCGGCACACCCTGGGCCGGCACACCCAGCCCCGCATGTCGGCGCACAGCACCGCCTCGGCGGTGCAGAACCTCTGGCTGGCCGCCCGCGCCGAAGGGCTCGGCGTGGGCTGGGTCAGCTTCGGCGACGAGCGCGAGATCGCCTCGACGATAGGACTACCCAGTCACCTGGAGGTCGTCGCCTATCTCTGCGTCGGCTACGTCGAGCGCTTCGCCACCGAGCCCGAGCTGGCGACCGCCGGCTGGGCCCGCCGCCGACCGCTGTCGTGGTCGGTGCACCAGGACCGCTACGGCGTACGCGGGCTCCCCGGACAGGAGCCCGTCTCGATGCTGCAGGAGACCCTCGACGCGCTGGGACCGCTGGACGCCGGCGCCGTTGCCGACGCGCTGGCCCACCAGGGACGTCTGACCAAGCCGCCTGGCGCGCTCGGGGTGCTGGAGGACGTGTCGGTGCAGCTGGCAGGTCTGGCCGGCGTCGACCCGCCGCCCATGCCGCAACCCGCCGCGGTGGCGGTCTTCGCCGGTGACCACGGGGTGCACGCCCAGGGCGTGACGCCCTGGCCCCAGGAGGTGACCGCGCAGATGGTGGGCAACTTCCTGGCCGGTGGTGCGGTCGTGAACGCGCTGGCCGCGCAAGCCGGCGCCGAGGTGCTGATCGTCGATGTCGGGGTCGCGTCCGACCTTCCGCAGGTCGCCGGCCTGTTGCCCCGGCGCGTCCGGGCCGGTACCGCCGACATCACGGTGGAGCCGGCGATGACCCGTGACGAGGCGGTCGCCGCCATCGAGGTCGGGATCGAGGTCGCCCGAGACCTGGTCACGGCCGGCAACCGCTGCCTGCTCACCGGCGACATGGGCATCGCCAACACCACCGCCTCCGCCGCGCTGATCGCAGCGATGCTCGGGCTGGACCCCGCCGAGGTCACCGGTCGGGGTACCGGCGTCGACGACGCGACGCTGGCCCACAAGATCGACGTCGTACGCCGGGCCCTGGATCTGCACCGCCCCGACCCGGCGGACCCGATCGGGGTGCTGGCCGCGGTGGGTGGGCTCGAGCACGCTGCCATCGTCGGCTTCCTGCTCGGCGCCGCAGCCCTGCGCGTGCCCGTCATCCTGGACGGCGTCATCGCCGGCTCGGCCGCCCTGGTCGCGTCCGCCCTGCACCCGCACGCGCTCGTGGCCTGCGTCGCCGGGCACCGATCTGCCGAGCCCGGTCACGCCCACGCGCTGGCCGCCCTGGGGCTACGCCCGCTCATCGACCTGGACCTGCGTCTCGGGGAAGGCTCCGGAGCTGTGCTGGCGCTGCCGCTGGTGCAGGCCGCCGCCCGGGTCCTGCGCGACGTCGCGACCTTCGACAGCGCAGGGGTGTCCGAGAAGGCCTGAGCGACAATGGAGTCGTGACCCTGCTCCTGCTGTCCACGGCCGACACCGACCTGCTGGCCGCCCGCGCCGTGGTTGACCCCGCGCTGCCGCTGCGCCTGGCCAACCCAACACGGGTCGACGACCCGGTCGCGCTTCTGGACGGCGTCTCGCTGGCCGTCGTCCGCCTGCTCGGCGGCCGCCGCGCCTGGGACGGGTTCGACCTGCTGCGGGAGGCCTGCCTGGCCCGCCGCATCCCGTTGCTGGCGGTCGGGGGGGAAGGGGCCGTTGACGCCGAGCTCGCCGATGCCTCCACCGTACCGGCGGGCGTGGTGGCCGATGCTGCCGCCTATTTGCAGGAGGGGGGCCATGACAACCTGGCCGCGCTGGTCGCTTTCCTCTCCGACACCGTGCTGCTCACCGGTGTCGGC
>JBBPYI010000195.1:0-5257 GCA_038200075.1 Mycobacteriales bacterium | reverse complement strand
GTCGTGTCCGGCGAGCGCGACATGGGCGGCACGATGCGCCTGGGGCTGTGGGAGAGCACGCTGACCAAGGGCTCCCAGGCGGCCCTGGCCTACGGCGCGGTGACGGCGACCGAGCGCCACCGGCACCGCTACGAGGTCAACAACGCCTACCGGCCGCAGCTCGAGGCTGCCGGACTGGTCTTCTCCGGCACCTCCCTGGACGGCCGGCTCGTCGAGCTCGCCGAGCTGCCCGCCGAGGTGCACCCGTTCTTCGTCGGCACCCAGGCGCACCCGGAGTTCCGGTCGCGCCCGACCCGGGCGCACCCGCTGTTCCAGGCGTTCGTGGCCGCCAGCGTGGCCCACGCCGACGGCCGGATGCTCCCTCTGTAGGCGCCTGCTAGACCGGCAGGGCCTTCTTGACCTTCTTGGCCGAGCGCTTCGCGGACTTCTTGGTGCTCTTGGCCGCATCCTTGCTGTTGTCGATCAGGCCGTCGAGCACCAGAGCGAGCCCGGCGCCGAGCATCCAGACGTCCTTGGCGACGGCGGTGCCGTCCTGGGTCGGACGGATGCCGTCGGACTCGGTCATGCCAGGGGTCTTGCGATACATCTGGAGCAGCCCGCCGCTGAAGGCGGTCAGGGCGGCGCCGGCCACCAGCGGGGAGACGAACGGCGTGAGCAGCGCGGCGCCGAGCGCCATCTCGCCGTACGTCACGGCCTTGCCGAACTGCTCCGGCGGCATCGAGGCGGCCTTGGGGATGGCGGCGGAGGCCATGCCCTGCAGGCCGGCGGCGGTGTCCGGGTCGATGCCTCGCTTGCTCAGGCCGGAGTTGAGGATGAAGGCGCCGGTCGTCAGGCGCAGGGGCAGGTGACTGAGTCGCATGATCGCGCCGTACCCCGGTGCGGCGGCTGGAACACCCACCGATCGCGTGTCCGCGACGTCAGCGCCGCGGGACCTGCAGGGTCCGTTCGGTGGCGGCGACGCGGTAGTAGGAGGTCGTGGTCTGCAGGGTGACGGTCGAGCCCGGCGGGAGGGGCAGGCGCAGCAGCGTCGTGCCGACCGGCACCTTCGCCGTCACCGTCCGCCCACCGCGGACGTGCGCCCGCACCGTGCCGGGGGCCTGCGCGGTCAGGCGTACGCCCTGGGGGAGCAGCGCGGCAGCCGTCAGGACGCGGCCGCGGTCGACGACGTCGGCGCAGTCGGCGAGCACGTAGCAGCGGACGGGCGGCTCCTCGGACAGCTTCTCCGAGGCGGCGTTGGCGGCCAGGTCGTTGGCGAGGGCCTCGACGACCAGCGGCGCGACCGCGGCGGGGTCGCTGCCGGCGGGCAGCGCCAGCAGGCAGTCGGTCACCGGCAGGCGGGTGGTGTCGACCGAGCCGGGATGGGTCAGGCCGTCCAGGACCAGCGAGAAGACGGTGCCGTCGGTGACCAGGCCGAAGTGCTCGACGACCTTGCCGGGACACGGGTCCTGCACGACGACGTTGGTCGCGCCGTCGAGCCGGCTGGCCTGCGGTGCGGGCGCGGCGATCTCGTCGTAGCGGGTGGCGATCGTGGTGTAGGACGGGCCCGCGGGCAGGGGATGGGCCAGGACAGCGGTGAAGTAGACCGAGCTCGTCCGGCGCTGCTGGAACGGCGCCGAGCACGGGCGCAGGCACTGGGCGTCGCCGCTGACACCGGGCTGCAGGGTGGGTGCCAGGCCGATGTAGTCCTCGACCAGACCCGCGAGGTCGGGCCAGAACTTCAGGGCGGTGACGGCCAGCGTCGCGCCCTGGCTGTGGCCGATCACGCTGATCCGGCCGCCGCGGCGACGCGAGACCTCCCGGATCGCGGCGACCACCACCTCGGACGACACCTGCATGTCGCCGGTCGCGCGGTCGGACAGCTGCACGGTGCAGGCCGGGCGCCCTGCTGCGGCGAGCTGCGGCAGGTAGACCGGCCCCCAAGTCTCCTCGGGCGTCGAGCCGGTCCCGTGCAGCAGCAGCACCGGCGTCAGGGGAGAGCGCGCGACGTCACCGGCACAGAACAGGCTGGCCAGCAGGTCGGGCGCGCGCAGGCGTGGGCCGGAGGTGCTCAGCGCGTTGTGGGCCGGGATCGGTCTGACCTGCTCGGCGGCGACCCCGGCCTGTGCCGGGCCGGCAAGCAGCAGGAGCAGAGCGGACGCAAGAGCGATCAGCATGGTGCAAGTCTGGCCCAGAGACGGCTGCACCGGGGATCGGTGGCGCACTACCGTCGCGGTCATGCGCCGCGGTCTGTTCCTGCCGATCTTCGACGAGCTCAGCGACCCGGCCCTGGTCGCCGAGCTCGCGGCCGATGCCGAACGGGTCGGTTTCGACGGCGTGTTCGTCTGGGACCACGTCGCCTACCGCGAGCCGGTGCAGGCGGTGGCCGACCCGTGGGTGACCTTGGCGGCGATCGCCTGCCGGACCAGCCGGGTGCGGATCGGGCCGATGGTGACGCCGCTGCCGCGCCGCCGGCCGGTCAAGCTCGCCAGGGAGGTCTCCACGCTCGACCGGCTCAGTGGCGGTCGGCTGGTCCTCGGGGTCGGGATCGGCGGGGACGGCTCGGGTGAGCTGTCGGCGACCGGGGAGGAGCTGTCGGACCGGACCCGGGGCGCCATGCTCGACGAGGGCCTCGAGGTCCTGCGCTCAGCCTGGACGGGGGAGCGGGTGGACCACCGGGGGGAGCACTACGTCGTGGACGGCCTCACGCTGCTGCCGACACCGACGCAGCCTGCCGGCCCGCCGGTCTGGGTCGCCGCCCGCTACGGCAACGCTGCGCCGCTGCGGCGGGCCGCCCGCCACGACGGCGTCTTCCCGATCGGCATCGAGCACCCCGACCAGCTGGCCGAGGTCGTCGCGGCGGTCGGCGGTACCCGTCCGGACTTCGACGTCGCCATCGGCGGCCCGCCGGGCACCGACGAGTCAGGCTTCGAGGCGGCCGGCGCGACCTGGTGGATGACGGCGTTCCCGATCACCACGACCGAGTCCGACGTCCGTAGCGTCCTGCGGGACGGAGCGGCGTGAGCGTGGGTGAGCAGGACGCACGGGGCCGGCACGAGCACCGGGTGGTGCAGAGCGACACGGTCTACGAGGGCCGGATCATCAGCATGCGCCGCGACATCGTCACGATGCCGGGAGACGCCACCTCCCAGCGGGACGTCGTGGTGCATCCCGGCGCGGTCGGCGTCGTGGCACTGGACGACCGCGGCCGGGTGCTGCTGGTGACGCAGTACCGCCATCCCGTACGCCGGCGGCTGGTCGAGCTCCCCGCCGGGCTGCTCGACCACCCGGGGGAGGCTCCGTTGGCCGCCGCGCAGCGCGAGCTGATGGAGGAGGCCGGGCTGGCCGCCGACACCTGGCACGTGCTGGTCGACACGCTGACCAGCCCGGGGATGACCGACGAGGCGATCCGGGTCTTCCTGGCCCGCGGCGTACGGGAGGTCGCCCGCGACGTCCAGGAGCACGAGGAGGCCGAGATGACCTCGCAGTGGCTGGACCTCGATCTGGCGGTGAGCCAGGCCCTGGCCGGGGAGATCGAGAACGCGATGTGCGTGGTCGGGCTGCTGGGGACCCAGCGGGCCGTACGCGACGGCTTCTCCGGGTTGCGGCCGCCCGATGCCCCCTGGCCCTCGCAGAAGAAGACCTGAGGACCGATGAATCTGTCGGAGGCAGGACGTCTACTGGGCGCAAGCACCTTCCCGACTCAAGGAGCACGCGATGCCCATACGCGACAGCGTCCCCGCCGGCGCACCCATCTGGATCGACCTGGCGACCCACGACCAGGCGGCCAGCCGGGCCTCCTACACCGACCTGCTCGGGTGGGAGTGCGAAGAGCCGGATCCTGAGCTGGGCGGGTACGCCAACTTCTGCAAGGGCGGCGAGCGGGTCGCGGGCTGCGTTCCGGCGATGCCCGGCAGGCCGGACGCCTGGAGTGTCTATCTGGCCACCGAGGACGCCGAGAAGACCTGCGAGCAGGTGCTCGCCGCCGGCGGCGCGGTGCACGCGCCCGCCATGAACGTCCGGGACCTGGGCGTGATGGCGATCGTCGCCGACCCGTCCGGTGCACCGTTCGGGCTCTGGCAGCCCGGTACCCACCACGGCCTGCTGACCCTCGCTGAGCCAGGCCATGCGGCCTGGTTCGAGCTGCACACGGCCGACTACGAGCAGACCCTGCAGTTCGGTCGGGACCTGTTCGGCTGGGAGCCCACGAGCGTCGCCGACTCGCCGGAGTTCCGGTACGCCACCGGTTCGGTCGGCGGCGACGAGGTCGTCGGCGTGATGGCCACCGGCGACACTCGCCCGGAGGGGCCGACAGGCGCAGGCGCCCCGCAGTGGGCGGTCTACCTCCAGGTCTCGGACGTCGATGCCGCCACCGAGCGCGCGGTCCGGCTCGGGGCTGAGGTGGTGCATCCGCCGGGGGACTCGCCGTACGGCCGCATCGTCACGCTGACCGACCCCACCGGGGCCCTGGTCAAGCTCAGGAGCTGAGCCCTACCGTGCCGACCTGGACCCGCCGCCGCGACGCAGACGCGCGTAGCGTCGGCGTCGTGAGCACCGCATCGGTCGAGCCGCTGCCCTTCGTGACCTTCGCCGACTACCTCGCGCTCGACAACGCCGCCGACGTGCGGAACGAGTGGGTCGCCGGTCGGGTCTACGCGATGTCGGGCGGCAGCGAGCGGCACGGGCTCATGAACGGGCTGATCTTCTCGGCCTTGGCTGACGGCGCCAGGGCGGCGGGATGCCGGCCGTTTCAGGAGGGGCGTCGGCTGCGGGCTGGGTTGGTGTCCTACTACCCCGATGTCATGGTCGTCTGCGGCCCAGCCGGAGACGACCAGTTCGAGACCGACGCCAGCCTGGTGATCGAGGTGCTGTCGCCGTCCACCCGCGATGTCGATCGGCGCGAGAAGGCGACTGGCTACGCCACCCTGGCCTCCCTGCGGCAGTACGTGCTGGTCGACCCCGACCGGGCGCGGATCGAGGTTGCCGAGCTGACTGGGGACGGCCTGCGCTGGACCGCACACGGCCCGGGCTCGGTCGTGTTCACCCCGTACGGCGACCTGCACGTCGATGCGCTCTACGCCGCGGTGGACGCCGTCGCGACCCGGCAGACCGAGTAGCTGCACCCACCCGCCCCTGCCCTTCTCGGTGCCAGGAGTGCCCGGGTTGCGCTCAACGCCGGCACCGAGTTGGGGACCGGACATGGCAGGACATCCGGCGGTCCCGTCGAAACCTTGCTGCATCGCCCGTGCAACTGCTGGCGCCCTCGAAGGAGCTCTCTCAT
>JBBPYI010000194.1:0-5972 GCA_038200075.1 Mycobacteriales bacterium | reverse complement strand
GCGCTCAAGCTGATGTGCGAGCGCGCCGTCTCCCGGGTCGCCTTCGGCCAGGAGATCGCCCGCCAGGGCGTGGTCCGCGAGCAGATCGCCGAGTCGCGCATGGAGATCGACCAGGCCCGGCTCATGGTCCTCAAGACGGCGGACCTGATCGACAAGGTCGGCGCCAAGGGCGCCCGCTCCGAGATCGCCGCGATCAAGGTGATCGCGCCCCGGGTCGCCCTGCGGGTCGTCGACCGAGCCATCCAGGTGCACGGCGGCGCCGGAGTCAGCGACGACTTCCCGCTCGCGCGGATGTACGCCGGGCTGCGCACCCTGCGCATCGCCGACGGGCCGGATGAGGTCCACGTGCGCTCGGTCGCCCGTCAGGAGCTGGGCAAGTACACCCGCTAACCAAAATCTCGCCTTGTGTGATCGGGGTGTACGCGCGAGCGCGTGGGCGGGGCTGTCGCCAGGGTCAGCGGCGGGCGAGCAGTCCACGACGAGGGCGTACGGGGGCCGGGGCGCCGACCAGCCCGGCCGCCAACCCCGCCAGCGCGAGCCGGGCGGGCGAGCTGGGGTGGGCTTCGGCCAGGGTCCGGCCGGCCACGATGGCCCGGTCGATGCCCTCGACGTCCAGCGGAACGACCGCGACGTCCTTGACGCCCGCGTAGCGCTCCAGCGCGGTGCGGACCTCGGTCGCGCTGTCGCCCGGGATCGCGCTCGCGCGCAGCCGGTTGACCACGACAACGGGGGCGATCCCCGGGACGGTGTCTCGCAGATCGGCAAGACCCCGCACCAGGCGCTGCAACCCGACCGGATCGGCCGACCCGACCGCCACCACCGTGTCGGCGGTCGCCAGCGCCGTTAGGGTGGCGCCGTTGCGTCGCGGCGCGGCCGTGTCGTAGGCGAGCTCCTCGTCCTGCTCGAGCCCGAACCCGCAGTCGATGACCGTCGTTGACGTCAGGGACCGCGCCAGCTCCAGGACGACCTCCAGCGCCGTGGGCCGCAGCTCGGGCCAGCGGTCGGCGCGGGCGATCCCGGACAGCACCCGTAGACAGGGCGAGACCGTCCGGGCCAGGTCGGCCAGGGCCGGCAGGTCCAGGGTGCCGACGTTGGCAAGCCGACAGGCAGCGGCCAGCCCGGGGGCCTCGTCGAGCATGCCGAGCACCTGCGCCACGACCCCGCCGTAGACGTCGGCGTCCAGCAGCATCGTCGAGCGGCCCAGCGCCGCGAGCTCGCTCGCGATCCCGACCGCCACGGTGGTGCGGCCCGGCGCCCCCGTCGGTCCCCAGACAGCGATCAGCCGGCCCGAGCCCACGGGTGGCTGCGCGTCCTCGGACAGCCCGGTGGGTGGCTGCGACGCCAGTGCCCGGCGCGGATCGCCCAGGGAGGCCAGCTCACCGGCCGACGGCGAGCCGGCCGAGGACACCGCCTCGACCACAGCGGCCGACAGCTGCTCGGGGGTGCTGTCGGACGGCAGGACGTACGCCACCCCCAGCTGGCGCAGCCGCCGCTCGGCCTCCTCCTCTCCGGGTGGGACCAGCCCGACAACCGCGACGCCGGCAAGCGACAACCGGGTCAGGGCGTCGCGGTCGAGTCGGCGCAGATCCGCCGAGAGCAGGACTGCGCGGGCCGTGCCAGTCGAGGCCGTCGCCAGCAGATCGGCCAGGTCGACGCAGCGCCGCACGACGGCGACGCCGAGATCCCCGCGGGCCAAGGCCGCCACGAGCTCGGCCTCCCAGACCGCGTCCGAGACCGCCGTCAGGACGGGGACAGCCATCAGCTGGCGCCCGCTTCGCTGGCCGGCGCCTGGCCGGCGGGCGGCTTGCCGCGTCGTGGCTCGACCTCGGCGGCCCGGGGCACCCGCACCAGGTCGACCCGACCGAGAGAGGTCGCTGACAGCAGCCGGGCGACGTCGGCCGGCGGCACCTGCAGCACGATCGGCACGGACGCACCCCCGGTCGAGAAGCCCGCCTCGGGCGGACCGGCCGCGACGGTCATGGCCGACAGCACCACCTGGGAGCCCGACAGGTCGACCTCGGCCCCGTCGGCCGGGGCGCGGGCGGCCCGCTCCGGGGTGATCCAGACGTCGACCTGCTGGCCGTCCACCAGGTCGGGAGGCACGTGGCCGATCTCGACGAGCACGGTCACCAGCCGCACGTCGACGTCGACGCCCGGCTGCCGCAGCGCATCGTCGGGCAGCAGCTCACCGGCGCCCACGCCGCGGGACACCACGTAGCCCGCGGGGGCCGGCTCGGACGCGTCGAGGTAGCGCTCGGCGCTGTCGAACAGCCGTACCCGCACCGGGACGAGGTCCCCGGCGGTGAGCAGGCTGCCGGGAGCCAGCGCGCGGTTGGTCGCCCAGACCAGCTGGGACCGATCGGCGCCGGCAAGCACCCGCGCACCGATCAGGACGCTGAGCAGCACGAGCAGCACCCCGACCACCAGCCGGGTGTCGAGCCAGCTCGGCGCGGCCAGCCGGGTGGCGGCCGGGGACGAGGGTGCGTCACCGGCCGAGCGCGAGCCGGCCGCACGCGAGCCGGCCTTACGCGATCTGGCCGGACGGGATCCTGCTGCCACGACACCTCCCTCGGATGGCCCGCCATCGGACCAGAGCACATCGTGACCTACCGGGCGGCTGCCCGCAGCACCCCTGCTCGCACCTGTGGACAGCCGCGGGACGACGCAGGCCGGTGATGCCACACTGGGTCAACCGCACGCGACCGGAAGGACTGCTCTGCACGATGGCCGCCGCCCGCTTCCTGCAGCTCGCTGATGTTGCCGAGGTCCTGAACATCTCGTCGTCGCAGACCTACGCCCTGGTGCGCTCCGGCGAGCTGCCGGCCATCAAGATCGGTGGCCGCGGCCAGTGGCGCGTGGAGCGCACCGCCCTGGAGGACTACATCCAGCGGTGCTACGCCGAGACCCGCGCGTTTGTCAGCGCCCACCCACTGGGCGGCGAGGAGCAGGACTGAGGGTCGGTCAGTCGCTGCGCACCGATGTCAGAGCGCTGAGCGGCACCAGCCGGATCTGACGCACGGCCGCGGCGCGACGGACCTCGCCGCGCCCGTGCTCGGCCAGATCGAGGTGGTCGGCGCCGACCCGGTCCAGGGTGCCGGTGACCTGGGCGCCGTCGATGAGCACGAGCACGACGCCCGTCCTGCTGCGCGCGAGGCCGCGTAACGCCCACCGCAGGTCAAGCCGGGTCGCCAGGCCGGTGCTCTCTGGCGCTCGAGCGCGGTCGACGATGCCGTTGACCCCCGTCACGGCGGACAGGGCAACGAGCACCTCAGCGCCGTGTTCGTCGAGCAGCAGCCAGTCGCGCCCCGCGTCCAGCAGCCGGCCGCGCAGCATCGTCTGGCCCAGCACATGGACGACCACCTGCTGTCCCACTGCGGGCAGCAGCCGGTCCACCAGCAGCGCAAGCGCGGCCTCCCGGCGACTGCGGTCGGCCACCTCGCCGGCCAGGTCGGCGGCGTCGGCTGCGCAGAGCTGCCCCTCGAGGTCGGCGAACAGGGCCTGCCAGCGCATGCGCCCACCCTGCCAGCAGACCTCCATCCTTGGCAAGCGGCCTTGACGGCTACTTGGCGAGGCCGTATGAAGGCAAACACAGGCAAACGCATGCGAGGAGCCCACCATGACCGCGTCACCACCACTTGAGGTCCCCCTGAGCCGTCGCCGGGCGCTTGGCGTCGTCCTGCTTGCGGGGCTGATCGGGGTGGTGCTGTTCGTGGTCGCCCCCCGACCCGACAGCGCCTGGGTGGCCCTGCGCCAGGCGACCGGCAGCGTCGACTCAGCCGGCAGCCCGGACCCCACGGCGGCCCTGCTCGCAGTGATCGGCGTCGCCGCCTGGGTGCTGGCGGCCTACCTGGCCCTCGCCGTGCTGCTCACTGCGGCCGGACGCCTTCCAGGTCTTCTCGGCCGGCTGTGCGCCGCGCTCGCAGCGCGCACCGTGCCCGCCGTCGTCCGACGCACCGTCGGCGTCGCTCTCGGTCTGGGACTCCTCCTGGGTCCGGCCCTGCCTGCGCAGGCTGCCGGGACGCCCGCGCAGGGACCGGGCCCGACGGGGACGTCAACGAGTCTGGACTGGCCGGCCGTCACCCCACCCGCCAGCGCGACGGCCAGCGGCCCTGCTCGGCTCGCTGCCCCGGCCCCGAATGCGCCGCCCCCGACTGCGCCTCCCGCGGCCGCAGCTGCCGTCGTCGTCGAGCCCGGGGACACCCTCTGGGGGCTGGCCGAGCGCTCGCTGCGCGCCGACGGCCGTACGCCTGCAGCAGCCGCGATAGCCGCCACCTGGCCGAGCTGGTGGGCGGCCAACCGCGAAGCCATCGGCGACGACCCGGATCTGCTGCACCCCGGCACCACCCTGCTCGCCCCGCCCGCGTCCTGACCGCCTACCTCCTGGAGCCCGCCATGTATGTCACCACCGCCGTCGCTGCGCTGCCGACCCCGTCCCCGATGGCGCTGCGACTGCTGCCGGTCCCCGTCTGCCAGCCGCCCTACGACGACGAGCTGCCCTGCCCGGGGCGCTCGACGACGACGCCGCTCGGACCGCTTCGCGGGCTCGCGCCGCTGCTGCGGCTGGTGCGCGACCTGCCGCTGGATGAGGAGCCGGCCCCCGTCCGTACGCCTGCCAGCGAGCTACCGGCCGCCCAGCCGGTCGCCCGCGCTCTGGTGCAGGGACTGCTCGAGGTGCTGGCCGGGGTGCGACCCCTATTGCAGCTGCGACTCTCGACCAGCGCGGAGCTTTACGACGTCCTGCAGACCCGGGCCCCCCGCACGCCCCTGAGCGGCGGGCAGCGACCGGCGACCGGCGCCGTCCGCAGCGTGCACGTGCAGCAGCAGGACGACGGCATCGCCGAGGTCTGCGCCACCGTCCGACGCGGAACCCGCACGACCGCCGTCGCCCTGCGCCTGGAGGGGCTCGACGGGCGGTGGCGCTGCACCGAGCTCATCGGGGTGTGATGACGTCGGCTCCCTCAGGCGTTGCGCGGGTCTCCGTGGCAGCGCTTGAACTTGCGACCCGACCCGCAGGCGCACAGGTCGTTGCGGTTCTGGGTCGCACCCGTCGTCACGCCGGTGCCACCGGGGCCGCTCGAGGTGACGACGCCTGTCGTACCGGGCGCGGCGTCCAGGGTCGGCGCGGAGTACTCCAGGTTCTGCGGACGGTCCGGACGGCCGAAGTCCTCCGGCAGACTCGCCGCGGCCAGGGGCGCAGCCTCGGGCTGAGCGTCTGCCGGCGCGGATTCCGACTCGGAGGCGACCGGGGTGACCGGCGGAGCGGACGGCTCGGGGTCGACCGAGACCTCGGGCTCGTGGGCGACCGGGGCCTCGGAGGGGATCGGGGAGCCGGCGACACCGACAGGCTCGACGTCGGGCTCCACGTTGACGTCGGGCGTCGCCTTGAAGGGCTCGTCCTCGGTGTCCTGCACCCGCTCGGCGGCCGGCGCCGCTTCGGCGTTCAGGTGCTCCACGAACAGCTCGCCTGATGTCTCGCCCGGGCCGGTCGCGACCAGGTCGCCGAGCGCGGGGGGAGCGGTAGCCGCCTCCTGCGTCTGCACCTCGACGTTGAACAGGAAGCCGACGGCCTCCTCCTTGATGGCGTCCATCATGGCGTGGAACATGTCGAAGCCCTCGCGCTGGTACTCCACCAGCGGGTCGCGCTGACCCATCGCGCGCAGGCCGATGCCCTCCTGCAGGTAGTCCATCTCGTAGAGGTGCTCGCGCCACTGCCGGTCCATCACCGACAGCAGCACCCGCCGCTCGAGGTCGCGCATGACCGGCTCACCGGTGGGGCTGACGCCGAGCGAGGCCTCCCGCGTGGCGTACGCCGCTGCCGCATCTGCCTGGACGTCGCCGATGAGCTGCTCGGCGCTCAGGCCGTTGCGGTCGGCGTCGTAGGTGTCCAGCGACAGGCTGATCGGGTAGAGCGTCTTGAGCGCGGTCCACAGCTGCTCGAGGTCCCAGTCATCGGGATAGCCCTCGGCGGTGGC
>JBBPYI010000193.1:0-4207 GCA_038200075.1 Mycobacteriales bacterium | reverse complement strand
CCCCACGGCGGTCGCGCCGACGTCATCGTCACCGACGGCTTCACCGGCAACGTCCTGGCCAAGGGCCTCGAGGGTGCGGCCAGCATGCTCACCGGCACACTGCTCGAGGCGTTGACCTCCACACCGGAGCGCAAGGCCGCCACCACCGCGCTGCTGCCCGCCATCGGCGAGGCGACCGCCCACATGAGCCCCGAGGAGCTCGGCGGTGCGGTGCTGCTCGGGGTCAAGGGCGTCGTCGTCGTCGGACACGGCGCGAGCACGCCCCGCGGGGTGCAGAGCTGCGTGCGGGTCGCGGTGCAGGCCGTCCGTGAGGGACTGGTGCCGCGCAGCGCGACGGCGCTGTCAGACCTGCTCGACCGCAAGGCCTCTCATGACGACGAAGGAGTGCCCGCATGACCCCGGACGAGGTGCTGAAGGTCGTGCAGGACGCGGTCGCCACCGTGCTGGAGCGCGACCCCGCGACCGTCGGGCGCCAGACCCGCTTCCGCGAGGACCTGGCGGCCGACTCCCTCGCCCTCGTCGAGATCGTCGAGATCGTCGAGGAGACCCTGGCGCCGCTGGCCGCCGCGGGCTTCCACATCGACGACGAGGACCTCGACGGGCTCACCACGGTCGGCGAGGCCGTCGACTATGCGGTCGCCCGCCTGTGAGCCGCGCGCCCAGCGGTGAGGCCGGCCCCCCGTACACCGTCCTGGAGGCGCTGCTCGGCACCGGCGTGGAGCCGGCCCTGCTGGAGCAGGCGCTGACGCACCGGTCCTACGCCTACGAGCACGGCGGGCTGCCGACCAACGAGCGGCTGGAGTTCCTCGGCGACGCGGTGCTCGGCATCGTCGTGACCGACGTGCTCTACCACCGCCACCCCGACCTGGCCGAAGGCCAGCTGGCCAAGCTGCGGGCGAGCGTGGTCAACACCCGCGCGCTGGCCGAGGTCGCCCGCGGGTTGTCGCTCGGGCGCTGGCTGCGTCTCGGTCGCGGTGAGCAGTCGACCGGCGGACGCGACAAGAACTCGATCCTGGCCGACACGATGGAGGCCGTCATCGCGGCGGTCTACCTCGACCGGGGGATGGCCGGCGCCACTGCGCTGGTGCAGACCTTGTTCGACCCGCTGATGATGGCGGCCGCGACCGACGGCGCCGCGCTGGACTGGAAGACCGCGCTGCAGGAGCTGGCCGCGACGCGGGGGCTCGGCAGCCCGGACTACCGGATCGTCGAGAGCGGCCCGGACCACGCCAAGCACTTCGCCGCCGAGGTCCACCTGGACGGACGGGCGCAGGGCGGCGGCGAGGGGCGCAGCAAGAAGGAGGCCGAGCAGATCGCGGCCGAGACGGCGTTCACCGCTCTGTCCGCCGAGGGCTGAGGCGTGCCGGAGCTGCCCGAGGTCGAGGTGGTGCGGCAGGGCCTGCAGCGCGGGGTCGCCGGGCGCACGGTTGCAAGCGTCCGGGTCACCCGCGACCGGGCGGTGCGCCGGCACGTCGAGGGGATCGAGGACTTCACGGGCCGGCTCGCCGGACGCACCATCGTGTCGGCTCAGCGGCGGGGCAAGTACCTCTGGCTGCCGCTGGACTCCGGTGAGGCGCTGACCGGCCACCTCGGGATGAGCGGGCAGCTGCTGGTGGTGCCGGCCGACTCGCCGTTGCAGAAGCACCTGCACGTGCGGGTGGTGTTCACCGAAGGCCAGCGGGAGCTGCGCTTCGTCGACCAGCGGACCTTCGGGGGGCTGCAGGTCGTCGAGGGGGGCGATCCGGTGCCGCCGGTGATCGCGCACATCGCGCGCGACCCGCTCGACCCGCACTTCGACGACGAGGCCTTCGTGGCGGGGGTGCGGCGGCGGCGTACGGGCATCAAGCGCGCGCTGCTGGATCAGACGCTGGTCAGCGGCATCGGCAACATCTACGCCGACGAGACGCTGTGGCGCGCCCAGCTGCACGGAGCACGCCCAACCGAGCTGGTGACCAAGCCGGCCGTACGCCGGGTGCTCGGTCATGTGCGCGACGTCCTGGCCGAGGCGATCACCCAGGGCGGCACCAGCTTCGACGCCCTGTACGTCTCGACCGAGGGCGTGTCGGGGCTGTTCGAGCGGTCGCTGAACGCCTACGGCCGCGAGGACCAGCCGTGCCCGCGGTGCGGGTCCCCGATCCGGCGCGAGTCGTTCATGAACCGGTCGTCGTTCAGCTGCCCGCGCTGCCAGCCGAGGCCGAGGTCGTTGGCCCGGTGATGAAGGCGGCGCCGCCGGTTCTCGGTGCCAGAGCTGCCCGGGGTGAGCGTGCGGGTGGCACCGAGATGGGCAGGGGGGCGGGATCAGAGCGCCGTGGCGCGCAGGATGGTGGTGGCGGTCCGCTCCGGCTGGTCCCAGTGGGGGAAGTGGCCGCAGGAGTCCCACAGCTCGACGGTCGCGTCAGGGAACAGCTCGCGGATGCGCTCCGGGCGCGGGATCGTGACGCGGTCCTGCTTGCCCCAGACGACGAGCATCGGACCGGGAAGGGTGCCGGCGGGGGCGCCCTGCTGGTCGGGACCGCCTGCCAGGGCCTTGATCGACGGGCTCGTGCCGGGCGAGTCCGCCAGGCCGCAGACCTCGGACGTGGCGTACGCCGCGTCGAGCTTCCAAGGCTTGGCCGACAGCTGGGCCAGCAGGGCGGTACGCCCCACCGGCGTCCTGAGCAGCAGCGGCAGCGCGGGTCTGAGCGCGCGGACCAGGCCGACCGAGGCGAGCAGGGTGGAGCCGAACACCTTCTTCTGTCTGCTGCTCCAGAAGCCACCCGGGTCGAGCGCGACGCTTGAGCGACCGACCCCCCGGCGGGCCAGCTCCATGACAAGCCGGGCGCCCATCGAGCTGCCGACCAGATCGGCGCCGATCAGGCCTTCCCGGCGCAGGTGGGCCTCGAGCTCGTCGGCGTAGCGGGCCATGGTGACCTCACCGTCGAACAGCGGGGTCTGGCCGAAGCCGGGCAGGTCCAGCGCGACGACCTCACGTTCGGCTGCCAGCGGCGCAAGGATCGGCTGCCAGGTGGTGGTGTCGGCGCCGACACCTGGGACGAGGACGAGCGGGCGGCCGGAGCCGGTGCGTACGGAATGCATGGTGTGCCTCTCGGGTTCGGGGCTCGCATCGTCGCAGCCGGGCGGCCGGAGGCGGTCTGCTGTCACGACGCGCCGGCGTTGTTCGCAGCGATCCGCCAGCGGCACGTCGCGTCGTACGCCCCTATGGTCGTCGGCGTGGCAGAGCTGCGGGTCACCGTCCACGTCAAGGGGCGGGTGCAGGGGGTCGGCTTCCGGTGGTGGACCCGGGCGCGGGCGCTGGAGCTCGGGCTCAGGGGCAGCGCCACCAACCTGGCCGACGGCCGGGTCGAGGTGGTCGCGGAGGGCGAGGAGCAGGCCGTACGCGCGCTGGTCGAGCTGCTGCGCGGACCGGGGACGCCGGGGCGGGTGGCCTTCGTGGCGGAGCGCTACGACGCTGCGCGGGGGCTGGTCGAGGGCTTCCTCGAGCGCTAGGCCGCCCAGGTTTTCTGTGACGAGATCGTGACCTGGGTCTTGACCAGCGGGCGTACGGCTGGCACTCTAAGGGTCGCCGCCCGGGCCTGCTGCCTCAAGGGCCGAGCGACACCGATACCGCATCACACCTCAGCGTGGAGGACCACAGTCATGGCCAAGGCCTTGTTCGGACACGTCGGCCTCGGAGCCGACCAGCGCCTCGTCGACGAGGTGCGCCGGCTGCGCCGTCAGGTCGACGACCTGCAGCTCGAGCTCGCCCGGGCGCACGCCACCAACGACGCGCTCGTCGCTTCGGTGCACGTCGAGGACGACATCCGCATGCTGACCCTCCAGGACGAGCCCGCGCTCACCTGACCAGACAATCCCGGCCGAAGGGCGCCTCCCCATTTCGGGAGGCGCCCTTCGTGCATGTCGGCCCCCGCTAGCCTGCCGGGCGTGCACCTCAAGTCGTTGACGCTCAAGGGCTTCAAGTCCTTTGCGTCCCCGACGACGCTGCGCTTCGAGCCCGGCATCACCTGCGTCGTCGGCCCGAACGGCTCGGGCAAGAGCAACGTCGTCGACGCGATCGCCTGGGTGCTCGGCGAGCAGGGCGCCAAGGCGCTGCGCGGCGGCAAGATGGAGGACGTCATCTTCGCCGGTACGCCCGGCCGGCCGCCGCTGGGTCGGGCCGAGGTGACGCTCACGATCGACAACACCGACGGTGCGCTGTCGATCGACTATG
>JBBPYI010000192.1:0-4274 GCA_038200075.1 Mycobacteriales bacterium | reverse complement strand
CCGTGCTCCTCGGCAGCAGCGATGGCCGCCGCGACCTGCTCGGTGTCGGTCACGTCGGCGCGGACGTACCCGCCGCCGACAGAGGCGGCCACGGCCTGGCCCTTGTCGTCCTGCAGGTCCAGCACGATCACGGAGGCGCCGCGGGCCGCAAGCGCACGCACGGTGGCCTCGCCGAGGCCGGAGGCCCCTCCGGTGACGATGGACGAGGTACCGGTCAGGTCGAGCACGGCTCACTCCTTGTAGGCACCCCGGCGGCGCCACCGGCGGCGAGGTTAGCGGCCGATGCCGCGGCGACGCCCACGCCGACCCCCCGACGTAGCCTGACAGGCATGGTCCACGCGGCGGGAGTGGTGCTTGCAGGAGGCCGGTCGAGCCGGATGGGCGTCGCCAAGGCCGGCTTGGAATGGCACGGCTCGACCCTGCTGCGCCGGGTCGTCGGACTGCTGTCGCGGGGGGTCGACGGGCCGGTGGTGGTGATCCGGGCGCCCGGACAACCGCTGCCCGCTCTCCCGCCCAGGGTGGACGTGCTCGACGACCCGACCGAGGGGCTGGGACCGCTGCAGGGTCTGGCGATCGGTCTGTCGGCGGTCTGCGAGCAGGCGCCGGTGGCGTTCGTCTGCTCGACCGATCTGCCCTTCCTGCACCCGCTGTTCGTCCGCCGCGTCACGGCCTCGCTCGGGGACGGGCACGACATCGCCATGCCGCACGTCGGCGGCTTCCGCCAACCGCTCACTGCGGCGTACGCCACGGCTCTTGCGGGGCTCGCGGCCGAGCTGGTCGCCGAAGGTCACGGCGCACCCCGGCCGCTGCTGGAGCGGGCCCGGACCCTGGTGCTCGACGACACCGCACTGGCGGGTCTGGATCTGCGCTCGGTCGAGAACCTCAACACCACCGAGCAGTACGCCGCGGCCCGCGCCGAGCCCCCGCCTGAGGTCGTGGTGCAGCGCTACGGCGTGCTGGCCTCCGGCGGCCAGTCCGGTTCCCGGACGGTGCGGGCGGCGACCGTCGGCGCGGCGGCCGAAGCCGTCGGGCTGGTCCTGGACCGGCACGTGCTCGCGGCGGTCAACGGCGACCAGACCTCGCGCGATCCGCACACCCCGCTGCTCGCCGGTGACGTCGTCGCCCTGCTTTCGGCCGACGCCGGTGGCTGAGCCAGCCTTTCCTGGAGGGTATTTCGGCCAGGCGCTGATCGTCGACGTCACCGACGGCACCCGTCGCGTCCTGCCGATCCCGCCGCAAGTCCTGCGCGAGCACCTCGGCGGGGCGGGTCTGGGCGCGTGGCTGCTCACCGAGCTCGCTCCGGTCGGCGTCGACCCGCTCGGGGCCGACGCGCCGCTGTGCTTCGTGTTCTCCCCTCTAGTCGGCACGCCGCTGACGACCAGTGCGAAGTTCGCCGTCGTCGCCAAGTCGCCGCTGACCGGCATGCTGACCGACGCGCTCGCCAGCAGCCACTTCGCCCTGGCCGGCAAGCTCACCGGTCACGACGCGATCGTCCTGGTCGGCCGGGCCGAGCAGCCCAGCGTGCTGTTCGTGCAGGACGCAGACGTCCACCTCGAGGCAGCCGGCGAGCTCTGGGGGCAGCCGGCTGCCGAGGCAGAGGCGGCCGTACGGGCGCGGTCCGGCCACCGCTGGCAGGTCGCTGCCATCGGGACCGCCGGCGAGCGGGGGGTGGCGTACGCCACGATCTCCCACGACGGACGGCACGCCGGCCGGGGCGGTCTTGGCGCGGTGATGGGCAGCAAGCAGCTCAAGGCACTGGCGGTCCGCGGCAGCCACAAGGTGGCGCCCGCCGACCCTGCCGGGGTCCTCGCAGCGGCCAAAGACCTGCGCGAGCGATCGCTGGGCCGGGCGACCGCGAAGTACCGCGAGCTCGGCACGATGGGCAACGTCCTGGCGCTGAACGCCCTGTCGACCCTGCCGACCCGCAACTTCCAGCAGGCGGTCTTCGAGGGCGCGCAGCAGCTCGGCGCCGAGGAGCTCGCGCAGGCACGGGGCGTGACGCGCAGCTCGTGCGCGTCGTGCTCGATCGGCTGCGAGCACCTCTACCAAGGCGCGGGCGGCAAGAAGGTGCGGATGGAGCACCAGAGCGTGTCCTCGCTCGGCTCGATGTGCGGGGTGTCCGACCCCGACGCGGTGCTCGCCGCCAGTGCCCGCTGCGACGAGCTCGGGATCGACACGATCTCCACAGGCGGCACGATCGCCTGGGCGATGGAGTGCGTGGAGCGCGGGCTGATCGATGCGCCGTGGCTGTCGTTCGGCGACGGCGGTGCGCTGCTGCGGGCGATCGAGCAGATCGGCGACGGGACCGGTCTCGGCCCGCTGCTGGCCCGCGGGTCCCGCGCCGCAGCGGCCGAGGTCGGTCAGGGCTCGCTGGAGTTCGCGCCGCAGGTCAAGGGCCTGGAGCTGCCGGGCTACGAACCGCGCACGATGCAGGCGATGGCGCTCGGGATGGCCGTGAACGCGCGCGGCGCCGACCACAACCGCAGTGGGGCGTACGAAGCGGATCTGTCCGGTGACCTCGACCGGCTCGCCGGCGGTCAGGCGCACGTGACCGGCGCGATCGAGAGCGAGGACCGCGCGGCGGTGATGGACTCGATGATCCTGTGCTCGTTCCTGCGCAAGGTGTTCGACGACCCCTGGGTCGAGTGGGCTGCGCTGCTGAGCCTGGTCACCGGCTGGGACCTCACCGCCGACGAGCTGCGGGCCACCGCGCAGCGCATCGTGCTGGCCAAGCGGGCGTACAACCTGCGCGAGGGCTGGGCGCCCGAGGACGACTGGCTGCCCGAGCGCTTCCTGACCACCACGCTGACCGTGGGTTCTGGCCGGACCGCAGCGCTCAGCCCGGAGCGGCTGCGCGCGATGGTGCAGGGCTACTGGGCCGCCCGCGGGCTCGACGCGACCGGCCGTCCGTGACCGCTCCGCTGCCGCAGGTGGCGTTCGCGCGCTGGCTGGAGGCCTTGGCTGTCGACCCCCTGCCCACTGAGCACCTGACGTTGGCCGAGTGCGTCGGGCGGGTGCTCGCGGAAGCGGTCATCTCACTTCGCGACTCGCCGCCGTCGGCCGTCGCGGCGATGGACGGGATCGCGGTGCTGGCCGGCCAGACGAGCCGGCGTCGCCTGGCGGTGGAGGACTTCGACGTCGTCGACACCGGCGACCCCATGCCCCCGGGTCGCGACGCCGTGGTGGTCCGCGAGCAGGTCGGCTACGACGGCGCCGACGCCGTCATCGAGCGCCCGGTGGCGCCGGGCCGGCACGTACGACCGCGTGGCGAGGACCTGGCCGTCGGTGACCTGCTGCTGGCCGTCGGCACCGTGCTTCGGCCGTTGGACGTGGCCGTCGCGGGCGCCGGCGGGCACACCCACCTGGCCGTACGCCGCCAACCGCGCGTTGTCGTGATCCCCACCGGCGACGAGGTTCGCCCGCTCGGCAGCCCGACCGTCCCCGGCGAGGTCTTGGACACCAACTCGCTCATGCTCGTCGCACAGGCCGTCGCCGCCGGCGCCACGACGAGTGCGGTCGAGATCGTGCCGGACGACCCGGCCGCGCTGACGGCGGCCGTCACGCTCGCCGTGGCCACCGCCGACCTGGTCGTCATCGGCGCGGGCAGCAGCGCCGGCCGCGACGACCACACCGCGGCCGTCGTCGCGGCTCTCGGGACCGTCGTGGTGCACGGCGTGGCCGTACGCCCCGGTCATCCGGTCCTGCTCGGGGTCGTGGCGGGCGTCCCGGTGCTGGGCTCCCCCGGCTATCCCGTCTCGGCGTGGCTGACCTTCGAGCTGTTCGCCGTCCCGCTGCTGGCCGGGCTGCTCGGGAGCTCGCCGCCGCACCGGCCCCGGGTGAGCGTGCCCCTGGCCGGGGACGTCACGTCGCCCGCCGGCCTGGACGAGTGGCTCCGCGTGGAGCTGGTCGACGGTCGCGCCAGACCGCTGTCCGGTGGCGCCGGATCGCTCCGGCAGCTGGCGGCAGCCGACGGCCTGCTGCTCGTGCCGGCCGGCGTCACCGGCCACCGCGCGGGCGACTCGGTCGAGATCGTGCAGCTGCTGCTGGCCGACGCGCAGACCAGCGGTGGAGACCCGTACGCCGGAGTCGATCTGGTATCGACACGCCGGGCGCGCCGTCACACCGAAACGCCATCGGCCGGGCGCTAGACGAACGCGCCGATGCCGGTGATCGCGCGGCCCACGATCAGCGTGTTGATCTCGCGCGTCCCCTCGTAGGAGTAGAGCGCCTCGGCGTCGTTGAAGAACCGGGTGACGTCGTGGTCGAGCAGGATG
>JBBPYI010000191.1:0-3753 GCA_038200075.1 Mycobacteriales bacterium | reverse complement strand
TGTGCTCTACCAGCTGAGCTACCTGACCAGGAGCTGTGCTGCGACCCCGACGGGACTCGAACCCGCGACCTCCGCCGTGACAGGGCGGCGCGCTAACCAACTGCGCTACGGGGCCTGGATGGTGCTCAGGCCTTACTGCTGGAACTCGTGCCCCCAACGGGATTCGAACCCGCGTAGCCACCTTGAAAGGGTGGAGTCCTGGGCCGCTGGACGATGAGGACAGTCTTCGAGACCGGATGGCTGCCGGAGCGTCGACCTGCCTCCGCCGTCTGGTCGTCGGGGACCTGGCAGAGCATAGCGGACCACGTCACCGGCTCGAGGGGGACGGCGTCGGGGAGGCGGTGGGGACGGCGGCCACGACCGTACGCCGGATGCTCGCGTCGGTGGCCCCGAGCCCGCCGAGGGTGATCTCGTCGTAGGCCTGCAGCCGCTTGGTCACCGCGTCCAGGTAGAGCACGGTCAGCGTCACAGGGGTCGGATCCTCGCTCTCGAGCGCCCGCAGGCCGGCGCCGCCGGTGGAGCCTTCGGTCAGCACGGTCGTGCCGTCGACCGTCTCGGCGGTGCGTTGGTGGGTGTGTCCGGTGAGCACCAGCGGGACCTGGCCGAGCAGGGGCGCGGCAGCGAGCGGGTCGTGCACCAGCACCACATCGGGCGGTCCGGCCGCGGCGCGTACGGCCGCCAGCAGCCGCTCGCCCTGCTGCTCGCGGACGGAGGCGGGGGCGTCGTCGTCACGGGTGGACTTGTCGGGGGTGAAGCGGGCATCGCCCAGGCCTAGCAGGCGAAGCCCGGCCAGCGTCACGATGTCGGGCCCGTCGAGCACGGTGGCGTTGGGCTGCTCGGCGACGGCCTGCTGCACCAGACCGCTGTCGTGGTTGCCGCGCACCCAGGCGTACGGCACGCTGAGCGCCGCGATGTCGTCGACGTAGCGGGCCTCGGGCGCCGAGCCGAGGTCGGTGCTGTCGCCGGTGTCCAGGACGAGCTGGATGCCGAACTGCTCGACGACCGAGCCGATCACGTCGTAGGAGCTCGGGCTCAGATGCAGGTCGCTGACGTGCAGCACCCGGATCGTGCCGTCGGCGGGGGTGAAGACCGGAAGGCGACTGGTGGCGGCGTACAGCTTGCTGACGTTGGTGACCAGGCGGCCGAGCTGCAGGCTGTACGCGTCGAAGCGCGCGACGATGTCACGCACGTCGCCGACGGCCGTGGGGGCCGAGGCGAGCAGGCCGGTGTAGCGGGGCTCGGCCAAGGCGCGCTGGTCGACCGTCAGCGCGGTCGCGCCGCCGATCCCGGCCAGGGCGGCCAGTCCGGTCCCGGCGCAGGCGAGGATCAGGCGCGAACGCCGGAACACCAGCAGCCCGAGCACGGCCGCGCCGGCAACGGTCACCAGGGCCGTACGCACCAGCAGCACCCGCAGCCCGGCCCGCAGGTCGCGGTTGACCTCGGCGCCGAGCCCGCGCAGGGAGTCCGGGTCAGCCGCGATCGCGCGGGCAGCGTCACCGCGCAGCTGCGTCACGCGTACGTCCAGCAGGACCGGCGTGTGGTGGGTGTCGAGCTGCAGCTCACCGAGCGGCGGCAGCTCGATGACGGTGCCGCCGGTCAGGGCCGGGCGCAGGCTCAGGCTGGCGGTGAACGGGCCGACCTGCCGGGTGACGTCGCCGGCGACCAGCAGGCCGAGCAACGCACCGAGCAGCCCGATCACCACGACCGCTGCGGCGACACCGATCCGGCGCCGCCCGCGGTGCGGTCCCCCTGTCAGGAGGCGGCCCTGCCCAGCCAGTCGGCGAGCGCATGCGCGAAGCGGCTGTCCGGCGCCAGGGCGGCGGCTGCGAGGGCGTCCTCGATCGTGTCGACGTCACGCAGCTCGGGCAGCAGCCTTGGGGTGAGCCCGGCGGCGACCAGCCTGTCGCGCTGGCGCGCGCCGGTGTCGTCCCGGCTCGTCGCCACGCCGCGCAGCAGGTCGCCGTCGGGGTGCTGCAGGCCAAGGGTCCACCAGCCGCCGTCGGATGCCAGACCCAGCACGCTGTCGGCTGCGAGCAGCGCCTCGACGGCCTGATGCAGCAGCGCCGGGGTGAGCTGCGGGGTATCCATGCCGATCAGCAGCGCCGGCAGCGGGCTGGCCGCCGCCGCGTCGTCGAAGGCCGCGCCCAGGCGCAGGTCCATCGGGCCGTAGCACTGCGGCTGCACCTCGAAACCTGCTGCTGCGTAGGCACCGTCGAGCACCAGCACCCGCCGCGCAACGGGGACGGCGCGCACGGTGGCCAGGGTGTCCTCGATCGCGGCGGTCGCCACGACCGCCGCGCCCTCAGGCGTCAGCGGCGGCGAGAGGCGGGTCTTGACCCGACCGGCAACCGGCTCCTTGGCCAGCACCAGCACCTGGACCGGCAGCACTCAGACCTCGCGCAGCACGCGCGACATGTCGCGTACGGCCTTGATCGTCCCGCCGACGGTGCCGGTGACCTTGGACTTGCCGGTGCGCGGCAGGTAGTCGACGTCGACCTCGATGACGCGCCAGCCGGCAGCCGCCGCCTTCGTCACCATCTCCAGCGGATAGCCGAAGCGGCGGTCCTGCAGGTCGAGCTCGAGCAGCGCCTCCCGCCGGCAGGCGCGCATCGGCCCGAGGTCGTGCAGGTCGAAGCCCGTACGCCGGCGCAGCCGACGCGTCACCTCCGCATTGCCGAGCCGGGCGTGCAGAGGCCAGGCACCCCGGTCGGCCGTACGCCGTCGTCCGAGCACCAGGTCGGCGGTGCCGGCCAGCAGCGGGCCCACGACCCGCGGGAGCTGCTCGGGGTCGAAGGAGCCGTCGGCGTCCAGGAAGCACACGACGCCGTCCTCGTGGTCGGCGACGCTCAGCCCGGCGTGGCAGGCGGCGCCGAAGCCGCGCGGCCGGGCCTGCACCACTCGGGCGCCGTGGTCGGCGGCGACCTGCGCCGAGCCGTCCGTCGAGTCGTTGTCGGCGACGATGGGCCGGTAGCCCGCGGGCATGCGCCCGAGCACCCACGGCAGGGCCTGCGCCTCGTCGAGGCAGGGCAGGACGACGTCAGGCATGCGGTCAGCCTGCCATTCAGGCGCGCAACGGGGCGGTCGCGAACTCCGCGACGCCTTCGGTGAAGCCGACCTGGGCGGTGAAGCCGAGCTCGGCGGCGGCCCGGTCGGGAGAGGCGACGACGTGGCGGACGTCGCCGAGGCGGTACTGCCCGGTGACAACCGGCTCGGGTCCGCCGCAGGCCCGAGCCAGCTCGCGCGCGAGGTCGCCGACGGTGTGCGGGACACCGCTGGCCACGTTGTAGGCCGCGAGCGCGCCCGGTGACCCTCCCGACAGCGCCGCCAGGTTGGCCTGCGCGACGTCGCGGACATGGACGAAGTCGCGGCGCTGGCCGCCGTCCTCGAAGACGCGCGGCGCCTCACCGCGCTCCAGCGCGGAGCGGAACAGGCTGGCGACCCCGGCGTACGGCGTGTCCTTGGGCATGTGGGGGCCGTAGACGTTGTGGTAGCGCAGCGCGACCGCCGTGCCGCCGGCGGCCCGGGCCCAGCTCGCCGCGAGGTGCTCCTGCGCGGTCTTGGTCGCGGCGTAGACGTTGCGCGGGTCCAGCGGCGCGTCCTCCGGGACCGTGCCGGGCTCGAGCGGTCGTCCGCAGACCGGGCAGGGCGGCTCGAAGTCACCGGCGTCCAGGCTGGCGGCCAGCCGCGGACCGGGGCGTACGACACCGTGCTCGGCGCATCGGTAGCGGCCCTCGCCGTAGACCACCATCGAGC
>JBBPYI010000190.1:0-11885 GCA_038200075.1 Mycobacteriales bacterium | reverse complement strand
TCTCATCGGTAGACCTCGCGGCGGTGGCCTACGCGGACGACCTGGACGAGCAGGACCGCGTCGTGCACCTCGTACACGATGCGGTAGTCCCCGACTCGCACGCGATAGGTGCTGGCTTCTCCTGACATCGCCACACAGCCGGGTGGGCGAGGTGTCTGGCCAAGGAGGTCGATGGCGGCACGCACGCGTTGCTGCTCCCTGCGTGGCAGCGCCTCGATGGTCTTGATCGTTCGTCGGGCGAGCTGCACCCGATAGCTGCTCCCCGGCGCGGTCACGCCAGTCCGAGATCGGCCTTGACCTGCTCCCAGGGCACGTAGTCGTCATCCTTGCGGGCCGCTTCGAGCTCGGCCCGGTCCAGCGCGTCCTCGGCGAGGTCAGCCAGGCGCGCATAGTCGTCGGCGTCGACGAGGACCGCGACGCGTCGACCCCGCCGGGTGAGCACGACCGGTTCGTGCGAGGTGCGGGCCTGGTCGATCGCGTCGGCCAGCCGATCGCGTGCTTCGCTGACCGTCATCTCGCTCATGTACGAACCATACAATCGCGCGCAATAGCAGGCAAGGGCGCTCCGTACGTTGCTGCCAGCGGTCAGGATGTGGGCCGGTTCCTCGGCGCCGCGCGTGCGACCGGACCCCTCGGATCGTCCGCGCGCGTTCGCTGACGTCCACAGCAGGTCGGCCAACCTGGTGCTGGTCTGCTCCCGGCACCACACGCTCATCCACACCCAAGGCTTCCAACTCAGCCTGCACCCCGACCGGCAGCTGAGCGTTACCACCGCCGACGGCATCCCGGTCCTGCACCACCCCAACCAGCCATGGGGCAACCCGGCCGAGCTCGCCACTGACAAGAGTCGACCGATCTCCGCGGAAACGCTCCCACCCGAGCACTGCCAGGCCCGCATCGCCCTCAGCTACATCGTGTCCGTCGTCCTCGCCCAAGCAGCCTGACCGAGCTCACTCGCGCCGCGGTGGTGCTCTCTTCGGCCGGGGTGCCTCGACTGTCGGCCTCGGACCCCGGAGGCGAATCGGACCAACGCCTGTCAATCGGCGCAACGTGGTCGGGCGACCTCGGCCGCCAAGCCGGCTGCTCAGTGCCAGACTGGCGGAGTGCCGAACCTTCAGATCGCGCAGGACGAGCAGGCCGACCGACTCCTTGCTGACAGCCCCTTGGCGCTGCTGCTCGGGATGCTGCTGGACCAGCAGATCCCGATGGAGAAGGCGTTCAAGGGGCCCTACGTCCTGCAGGAGCGCACCGGCGGGCAGCTGTCGGCCGCGGACCTCGCCGAGCGCGATGACCTGGCCGAGCTGTTCGGGCAGACGCCGGCGGTCCACCGCTTCCCCGGCTCGATGGCCGGGCGCGTCCAGGAGCTGTGCCGGGCTCTGGTCGCCGACTACGACGGTCGCGCGGAGGCGGTCTGGGAGGACGTCGCCGACGGCACAGAGCTCCTGCGGCGGATGAAGGCGCTGCCCGGCTTCGGCACCCAGAAGGCGCAGATCTTCCTCGCCCTGCTCGGCAAGCAGTACGGCGTACGTCCGCGGGGCTGGCGTGAAGCCGCCGGGGCGTACGGCGAGGACGGTGTCACCAAGTCGGTCGCCGACGTGACCGGCCCGGACTCGCTGCTGAAGGTCCGGGCGTTCAAGCAGGCCGCCAAGGCAGAGGCCAAGAAGAAGGCCTGAGCGTCACCGCTCGGCGTCGATGACCCGTCCGGGCTCGATCGCGATCCGCAGCGGCTCGGCGCTGACGGGCGGGGCGACCATCTTGTTGCCGCTCTTGCGCGCGACGGTCGGACCGGCGTTGGCCATGACCACGCCGAACCACGGTAGCGCGACCGCGCCGAAGAGGAACACGCCCTTCCAGATGAGCGGGATCGGCAGCAGCGTGGCGAGCATGACGCAGGCGATGCGGGTGCTCTGCGTCAGCACGTAACGACGCTGGCGGATGGCGATGTCGTCGGTGTGGCTCAGGTGCGCCGACGTGACGACTGCAACTGTCGGCTCCGAGCGGTCATGCCGCATGCGGGTCCTTCCGGCCTCGGGGCGCCGATCCTGCCAGTCAGGCGGCACCGCCTCGTACAACAGTCTGCGGCCTCTCGGCCTTCCGCGCGACCGCGCGTCACCGCCAGGACGAGAAGCTGCGCAGCGAGCCCGAGCCTGGTCGGCGCAGCCAGGGCCAGGGGTGCAGCGCCACGACGTCCAGTCCGGCGCTGCGGCGCCGAAAGCCCGGTACCGGGGCGTACGTCACGGCCAGCGCGCGCCCCGCCAGCTCGACGGTGGGGTCCCCGAGCAGCACCTCGCAGTCCAGCTCGGCCAGCGCCTCGGCAAGGAACACAAGCCGCTTGCCCGACAGGCGCAGCCGGGCCAGCAGCGGCTCGTCGAACACGAACACCCGCGGCAGGTCGGGGTGGGCGAGCAGCGCCGGGTCCTGGCTGCCGAGCGACTCGGCAGTCAGCCAGACTGCCTCGGGGGCGCCGGTGACCAGCGGCTGCTCCGGTCCGGCGTCGGTCGGCCCGCCCGCCAGACCCTCGGGCGGGGTGACGGACGGTCCGGTGTCGGCGTCGGGCCAGTCCTGGATGGGGCAGGCCTTCTTCAGCGCGCAGGTGTGGCACAGCCCGGGGGCGCGCTTCTCGACCTGCCAGCGCGAGAAGCCGTACGGCTTGGCCGAGCCAGCGCCGGTGGTCCACTGCCAGCCCAGCCGGTTGGCGGCGCGAGAGCCGTCGAGCAGGTGGGCGTACATCCGGTCCTCGCCCTCACGCCAGTCCCGGCCACCCCGGACGGTCCACTGCGACGCCAGCCACATGCGGGTCTGGTTGACGAGCCAGCCGTCCTGCTCGAGGTCGCCGACGGTCAGTTCCATGCACGCCATCCGCGGGTCCCACGGGTCCTCGGTGGACGTCACCGGCGGGGCGGTGCGCAGCGAGTCCGCCATCGAGGAGCCGAGCCGGGCGTAGAGATGACGCGCGTACTCCTGCCACAGCAGCTCGTCGCGGTACTTGGTGCGGTCCGGCGGGGGAGCGCCCGCCACCGCCGCCCACACCTGCGGCAGCGTCAGCAAGCCGTGCCGGACGTACGGCGACATCCTTGACGCACCCCGGGCCGACACCGGCAGCACCTGGCTGCGGCGCCGGGCGTAGCCGGTGACGTCCAGCAGCGCGAGCGCAGCGTCGGCCGCCGCCTGGCCGCCCCGGATCGACGAGGCGTGCACGTCGTCGCAGGCCAGGTGTCCGAGGTGATCGGCGACCCAGGCGGTGACGTCGGAGGAACGGACAGGGGGCAGGGCGGGCACTCGGTCATCCTGGGGTGAGGGGCGGCCGGGCGCATCATGGAGGCGTGGCGGGAGGCGGTCTGGTGCGTCCGGCACCGGCGCGCCGTGGCACCGGACCGCCGACGGCAGGCCCAGCAGCTAGAGCGAGCCCTTGTCCGGGTCGCCGAGGCCGAGGGCGCTGACGAAGGCCAGCGTCGGGGCCTGTGTCAGGTTGCCCTCGGCGCCGGCGAAGGCGAACAGGTCCGCGACGTAGGGCTTGGTCATGTGCGCGTCGAGGTCGTCCTGCGAGCGCCACCGCTCCAGCAGGACGAAGTGCAGCGGGTTGGCGTTGTCGACGTGCAGGGCGTAGAGCAGGCAGCCCTCCTCCGCGTGCGTCCCGCGGGCGCAGGCCTCGAAGGCCTCCTTGAGCGCCGACTCCCGGCCCTCCGCGACAACGATGTTGACGACCCCGATGACCTCAGCCACGTGCACTCCTTGAGTTGATGGACCGGAACCGTGTCACAGTCCGCGCGGCTCGGGGAGCAGCTCGTCGAACACGGCGTCGCGCTTGTCGGCCTTGGCCGTGAAGGCCTCGGCCATGTCGTCGGGCTGGAACATGCCGGCCTGCCAGGTCGCGATCTGCTCGAGCGAGTCGTCCACCGAGTGGTCGCGGGCGTAGTTCATCGCGACCTTGGTGCCCCAGATCGCCAGCGGGGACTTCGAGGCGATCTCCCGGGCCGTCTCCAGCACACCCGACACGAGCGAGTCGTGGTCGGCGTAGACCTCGGAGACCAGACCCACCTCATACGCCCTCGCGGCCGGCACGCGGCGGCCGGTGAAGGCCATCTCCCGCGCGAACCCCTCGGGCACCAGTCCGCCGAGGCGCTGCAGCGTGCCGACGTCGGCGGTCATCCCGATGTTGATCTCCTGCACGCAGAAGAACGCGTCGGCGCTGGCGTAGCGCACGTCGCAGGCCGTCACCAGGTCCACGGCGCCGCCGATGACCCCTCCCTGCACCGCGGCCAGGACCGGGACGCGGGCCTTCTCCAGCGCGGTGAACGACCACTGCAGCACCTTGGCGTTGGAGCGCATCCGGGCCTGCTTGCGGCCCAGCTCGGCCGGCTCGCCCGCGAGGTCGGTGCCGGCGAAGACCGACAGGTCCATCCCGGCGCTGAAGTGCTTGCCGGTCGAGGAGATGACCACGACCCGGGCGCTGGCCTCGTCGGAGATGCGCGTGACGATCGCTGGGAGCTCGCGCCAGAAGGCGGCGGTCATGGTGTTCAGCTCGTCCGGGCGGCTCAGGCGCACGTGGGCGACCTTGTCGTCGATCTCGACGTCGAAGCAGGTGGGGGCCATGCCTCCCACTGTGCCAGGCGGGTCCGGACTAGCGTCGGCGGCAATGAGCGAGATCGTGCTGCAGATGGCCGGCGTGTCGGTGCTCCGTGACGGGGCGACCCTGCTGGACGACGTCGGCTGGACGGTGCGCGACAGCGAGCGCTGGGTGGTGCTCGGGCCCAACGGCGCCGGCAAGACCACCCTGCTCCAGGTCGCCGGTGCGGCGCTGTTCCCCAGCCGAGGCACGGTCGACCTGCTCGGAGAGCGCTTCGGCGCGAGCGACCTCGGTGAGCTGCGCACCCGGGTCGGACTGTCGAGCTCGGCACTGGCCGACCGGGTCCCGCCGCACGAGAAGGCGCTGGACGTCGTGGTCACCGCGGCGTACGGCGTGCTGGGGCGCTGGTCGGAGCGCTACGACGCCGGCGACGTCAGCAGGGCCCAGGACCTGCTGGGGCGTACGGGCCTGCGCGCCTTCTCCGACCGCCGGTTCGGCACGCTGTCGGAGGGCGAGCGCAAGCGGGTGCTGCTGGCGCGGGCGCTGATGACCGACCCGGAGCTGCTGCTGCTCGACGAGCCGGCCGCGGGCCTGGACCTCGGCGCCCGTGAGGCGCTGCTGCGACTGCTCACGCGGCTGTCGGCCGCGCCGGACTCGCCGCCGACCGTGCTGGTCACCCACCACGTCGAGGAGGTCCCGATCGGCACCACCCACGCGCTGCTGCTCTCGCGCGGCCGAGTTGTCACGGCCGGTCCGGTGCGCGAGGTGCTGACCGCACCGCTGCTGAGTCGGGCCTTCGGTCTGCCGCTGACGGTAACGGAGGCCGGCGGACGCTTCGCCGCTCGCGCGCTGGACTTCTAGCCCAGCACAGCGAGGTCGGCCACCACCGCCAGGTGGTCGCTGCCGGGGATCCGGGCCTCGCTCACGGACCGCGCCACCACCCGCGCGGCCTGCCCGTCGCGCACCAGCACGTGGTCCAGCTGCAGCACCGGTGCGCCGGCCGGGTAGGTGCGGGCCAGGCCTCGCCCGCGCTCGTCGTGGGCGTCGCGCAGCCCGCCGGCGCCGAGCAGCCGGCGAAACGGCGCGTGGTCGCGGTCGGCGTTGAAGTCGCCCGCCACGACGGCGGGCAGCGTGAGGCCGGCCGCCTCGTCTCGCAGGTCGGCAAGGGCCGAGCGCCACAGCGGCTCGAAGACCGAGATCGGCGGCAGCGGGTGCACGGCCAGCAGGCGTACGGCCACCCCGCCGACCTGCACCGTCGCCCGGGGCAGGGCCCGGCCGCCGACCTCCCGGGTCGTGGTGTCGGACAGCGGCGTACGGCTGAACAGCCCGACTGTCTCGCGGCGTGCCCCCCCCCGCCCCCCCGCGACCGGCAGCTCGGCCAGGAGCCCGGCAGCGGTGAGGCCGGCCAGCCCCCGGGCGTCGAGCTCGGGCACGATCAGCACGTCGGGCCGCAGTGCGCGCAGCGCCCGACCGGCTTTCTCGGGTGTCGGGTTCAGCACGTAGAGGTTGGACACCACCACCCGCAGCCTGGGAGCGGCCTCGGTGCCGGGCGGCAGAGGTCCGGCGCCCAGGGCCGGCGCGATCACCAGCAGGTGGGCCACGACCAGGGCGAGTCCGGCGACGGCCAGCCGCCGTCGGCGGGCCAGCGCGCCGCCGACGGCGAGGGCGTACGCCGGGAGCAGGGTGATCGGCAGTGCGCCGACCAGCAGTGCCAGGACGGTGCCGCGCTCCAGGCCGAAGGCGCGGATCACGACCAGCTGCGCCAGTGCCCCCGCCAGCAGCCAGGCCAGCACCGCGACGACCCGGCGGGACGCAGCAGGCCGCCGTCCCCCGAGGTCGGGGTCCGGCGGCCTGCGGACGGGCTGAGTCAGCTCAGAAGAGCGGAGGTCTCGTCGACCCAGTCGACGGCCTTCTCGCGGAGCTTGTCCTCGTAGGCCTTGGCGTGGTGGCCGCAGAACAGCAGGTCGCCGGAGGACAGCACGACACGGACGAAGGCCTGCGCACCACAGCGGTCACAGCGGTCGGAGGCGTTCAGGGTCAGGGCGGCGGGGGACGGGGCAGCGGGAGTCACGGTTCCGGTCACGTACGAACAACACCACAGATCCGGCTCGCGTTCCCGTCGGGGGCAGGATGTCCTGCGTGTTGACCTCAGATTGCAACAGTCCCGTCACACCCGAGGGCGCAGAATCGGCCGGTCCGCTCGCCGGGCTGCTCGTCGCCGACTTCAGCCGGGTGCTGGCCGGGCCGTTCGCCGCGATGATGCTCGCCGACCTCGGCGCGCGGGTCGTCAAGGTCGAACGACCCGGTCTGGGAGACGACTCCCGCGGCTACGGGCCGTTCCTGGACGGTCGCTCGCTGTACTTCGCCCGGGTCAACCGCGGCAAGCAGTCGATCGCGCTGGACCTCAAGGACCCGGCCGACCTCGCAGTCGCCCGCGCCCTGGCGCTGCGGGCCGACGTCGTGGTCGAGAACTACCGGCCCGGCGTCATGGATCGGCTCGGCCTCGGTGCGAGCGCGCTGCTGGCCGAGAACCCACGGCTGGTCTACTGCTCGATCAGCGGCTTCGGCCACAGCGGCCCGTGGTCGCAGCGCCCGGCCTACGACGCGGTCGTGCAGGCGATGAGCGGGATCATGGCGATCACCGGACCCGCGGTGGCCGGCGCGCCGGTCAAGCCCGGCATCCCGGTCGCCGACCTGTCGGCCGGGCTCTACGCCTTCGGCGGCATCACCAGCGCGCTGCTGGGCCGGGCCACCACCGGTCGCGGCACCCACCTGGACATCGCGATGTACGACGCGACCGTCAGCCTGCTGGAGGGAGCCGCGCTGTCCTACCTGGCGACCGGCGCGGACCCCGCAGCGATCGGCAACGCGCACTTCTCGATTGCGCCGTTCGACACCTTCACCTGCCGCGACCGTGACATCACGATCTGCGCGGCCAACGACGCGCTGTTCGCCGCGCTCGCCGTCGCGCTCGGCCGGCCCGGACTGGCCACCGACCCGCGCTTCGCCACCAACGCCGGTCGGCACGCCGCCCGGGCCGCGCTCACGACCGAGCTGCAGGCGGTCCTGGCCACCGAGGACGCCGCCCACTGGCTCGACGCGCTCGACCTGGCCGGAGTGCCGTGCGGACCGGTGAGCTCGGTCGCGGACGCGATGGACAGCGAGCAGACCCGTGTGCGCCGGATGGTCATCGACAGCGGTGGGCTGCCCGGGCCGGGCAACCCGGTCAAGGCCTCCGGCTACCCCGACCCGGTCGTGCGCCCTGCGGCGCCGCAGCTCGACGAGCACGGCGAGGCCGTACGCCGTGAGTTCGGCCCGTGACGCTCCTGCTTGCGCTGGACCTGCTCGGGATCTTCGTCTTCGCCCTGTCGGGTGCCACGCTGGCGGTCCAGCAGCGCCTGGACGCCTTCGGGGTGCTGTTCCTGGCGGGCGTCGCGGCGCTCGGGGGAGGGGCGGCCCGCGACCTGCTGCTCGACGTGCCTGTGGCGGCGCTGCAGGACACCCGCTATCTGCTCACGCCGGTGGTGGCGGGGGTGCTGGTGTTCTTCTTCAGCCCCTTGGTGGAGCGCCTCGCAGGGGCGGTGCGACTTTTTGACGCCGCAGGGCTCGGCCTGTTCGTGGCCGCCGGCACGACCAAGGCGCTCGCCGCAGGGCTGGGCGCGGCCCCCGCCGTTGCGCTCGGAGTGCTGACCGGCATCGGCGGCGGTGTGCTGCGCGACGTGCTGGCCGGCGTGGTGCCGGTCGTGCTCCGCCGTGAGGTCTACGCCGTCCCGGCCCTGCTGGGTGGCGTCGTGGTGGTGGTCGCCGACGGGCAGGGCCGCGACGGGCCACCGGCGCTGCTCGGCGCGGCGGTCCTGGTCTTCGTCCTGCGGATGGTCGGGGTATGGCAGGACTGGCATGCCCCGGTGGTGCCTCAACGGCGGCGTACGGGGTAAGGCGGTTGCATGAACTCAGGCGAAGACGACCCCACGACCGGCTCCGGCGACGGCGGCACCCTCGGCACCCCGTCGAGCGACACGAAGATGCAGCCGCCCGGCGAGGACGACAACATGGTCGTCAGCGGCGGCGGCGTCGCCGACACCTCCGAGGAGCCGAGCGCTGCGGCCGCCTCTGACCGCGGCCCGGGCTGAGCGCACTCAGCCGCCCAGGACCGACACCAGGCCGCGGATGCTGCGCCGCTCCAGCTGGCGGTCCAGCGACGTCTGACCGCCGACCAGCCGGGTGAACAGTCCCCACATGCCGGGCAAGGACCGCATGACCTCGTGCACCACGCGGGGGTGCGCGGAGAAGGCCGCCAGGGCCCGTCGGCCGGCGGCCACCTCCGGACCGAGTTCACGCTCGACCGCCGGGGCGTACGACGCGACGTCGCCCGCTGCCGCAGCTCCCGCGAGGGCGCCTGAGCGCAGGGCGAAGCTGATGCCCTCGCGGGTCCAGGGCTCGAGCAGCCCGGCGGCGTCGCCTGCGACCAGCACCCGGCCGCGGGACAGCGGCGAGCCGGGCGCCCGGACCCGGGTCAGGTGTCCGCCGTCGTGGTGGGCGGTGGCCAGATCCAGCCCGAGCGAGGCGACGAAGTCCCGGTAGTAGGCCCGGACGGCCTCTCCGCGGGCGCGGTCGCCGATGACGCCGACCGTGAGCGTGCCGCCCTTGGGGAAGACCCAGCCGTAGGAGCCCGGCACCGGCCCCCAGTCCAGCAGCACCCGCCCGGCCCAGTCCGAGCCGGGCGGCGTGGGCAGCTCGGCCTCCATGCCGAGGTCGACCTGGTCGCAGACCACCCCGACGTGGGCGGCGGCCCGGCTGCCGGAGCCGTCCGCGCCGACGACCGCGCCGGCCGTCAGGTCGCCCTCGCGGGTCTGCAGGCGCACCCCATCGGCGCTCTGCTCGTACGCCGTAACGGTCACGCCGGTCCGCAGCTCCACGCCGGCGTCGGTCGCGACCCGTACCAGCGCCTCGTCGAGCTCGGCGCGCAGGATCATCGGCAGGAACGGCGGCGCCTCGCGGGTGAAGCCGGCCCGGCCGCGGCTGGTGAAGCTGATGCGACCGACCTGGTCACGTGCCAGCGGTGCGAGGTCGACGCCGGCCACGGCGACGGCGGCCTGCGACGCGCCGATCATCCCGCCGCCGCAGCGCTTGTAGCGGGGGAGGGACGCTTCGCGTTCCAGCAGGACCGTGCGGGCGCCGGCTCGTACGGCAGCCAGGGCGGCCGCGGCGCCGGCGGGGCCGGCCCCGACGACGGCCACGTCGTACGCCGTCACAGCAAGGACGCGGGGACGTCGACCAGCCGGGAGCGCAGGTACTCGCCCAGGCCCTTGGCCTGCGGGTCGTAGCGGGTGCTGCTGGCCACGCCCTCGCCCAGCAGACCGTGCACGACGACGTTGACGGCCTTCAGGTTGGGCAGGGGGTGGACGTCCAGGTGCAGGCCGTCGGCCTCGGGCAGCAGCGCGCGTACGGCGTCCTCGGTGCACCAGGCGAGCAGCCATGCCGCCGCTTCGTCGGTGCGGGCCCAGAGCCCGATATTGGCGTTCCCGCCCTTGTCCCCGGACCGCGCGCCGACGACGGTTCCCAGCGGCACCCGCCGGGTCGGGCCCACGACATCCGCACCCGGCCGGTCGTCGTTCAGCGGGGCGTACGCGTACCAGCCGGGGATCGGGCGGACGGGCTCGACGACCTCGCGGCGGCCGTCGGGGTGGACCACGACGTGCTCGACCTCGTCGGCGTCGACCAGTGAGGGCCAGTACAGGCCGTACGGCTGCGCGTCGCCCGGCTGGGAGGTCAGCGTGCAGCCGGGGTAGCTGGCCAGCGCCAACTCGACGGCCGCAGAGGAGAAGGCCCGCCCGAGCGCTGCGGGATCCTCGCCGCGCACGTGCACCTTGAGCAGCGACACGGCCTGCTCGTTGGTCGGCGCGTCTGGGCGGTCCAGGCGCACCAGCCGGTGCTCGAACGGGTGCGGATAGGCCTCGCGCAGCCCCGCGAGGGCGAGGTCGGCCTTGTCCTGCACGTCGAGCCCGGTCAGGACGAACTCCATGCTGTTGCGCCAGCCGCCCAGCATGTTCAGGCAGATCTTGAGCCGGCCGGAGGGCGCCGACCCGCGGGCCCCGGAGATCCGGACCCGATCGGCCCCGTCGGCCGCGAGTGAGAGCGATCCGAAATCGGTGACGACGTCCGGCCCGGCGTAGAGCGGCCCGGCGATCTCGTAGAGCAGCTGGGCCGTCACCGTGCCGACCGTGACCGCACCGCCCGTGCCGGCGTGCTTGGTGATGACCGCCGAGCCGTCCTCGGCGATCTCCGCGACGGGGAAGCCGGGGTGCAGCGGCTGCGCGACCTCCTCCCGCCAGAAGCTGTAGTTGCCGCCGGTCGCCTGCGTCCCGCACTCCAGGACGTGACCGACCGCAGTCGCGCCCGCCAGGCGGTCCCAGTCGTCGCGGGCCCAGCCGAAGTGCGCCGCGGCCGGGCCGACCACCAGTGAGGCGTCGGTGACCCGGCCGGTGATGACCACCTGCGCGCCCGCGGTCAGCGCCGAGGCGATGCCCCAGGCGCCGAGATAGGCGTTGGCCGTCAAGGGCGTACGCGCCCCCAGCGCCGCTCCGGTGTCCAGGTGCGGCAGGTCCAGCTCGGGGACTCGGGCCAGCAGGTCGTCGCCCTCGACGTGGGCGACGGGCAGTGCGAGGCCGAGCGCGGCGGCGGCGGCCCGTACGGCCTCGGCGCAGGCCGCCGGCGCCAGACCGCCGGCGTTGACCACGACCTGGATGCCCCGCTCGGCGATGACGCCGAGCACCGGCTCGAGCTGGCGCAGGAAGCTCGTGGCCCAGCCTCGGGAGGGATCCTTGGTTTTCTGGCGAAACAGGATGAGCATGGTGAGCTCTGCCAGGTAGTCGCCCGTGACCACATCAACCGGTCCGTCGTTGATCACCTCAGTCAGGGCGCCGGCCCGGTCGCCGTAGAAGCCGGAGCAGTTCGCGATACGAAGGAAAGACACGCACCGCAGACTGCCATCCCCGCCCGGGGGAGGCCGGACGAGAGGCAGGAACAACCGTGCGTCCCCCGACGCTGCACGCCGCCAGAGCGCTCGCGACCACGATGGGCGTACGCGTCGTCGCCGGCGCATCGGCGGTCGTGCTCGCCGCGGGTCTGGCGGCCGCCGCAGCCCTGCCCGGACCCGACGCCGCCTCCCTCATGCCGACGCTCGGCGCCGAGGCGGCTGCGCAGCCGTCGCCGCTGGACCTGGCCCTGCTGGACCTGCCCGCGCCGCCCGAGCCGGCTCCCGTCGCCCCGCCCGCACAGCCCGCACAGCCCGCACCGCCCAGCGCGGCAGCCAAGCCCG
>JBBPYI010000189.1:0-3714 GCA_038200075.1 Mycobacteriales bacterium | reverse complement strand
GGGCGCGAGCGCGGTGCAGCTGTTCGACTCCTGGGTCGGCGCGCTGCCGGCCAAGGACTACCGGGCGTACGTCCTGCCGCACAGCGCCCGGGTGCTGGCCGCCGTGCAGGACGTCCCGCGGATCCACTTCGGGGTCGGCACAGGGGAGCTGCTGCACGACATGGGTCAGGCCGGCGCCGACGTCGTCGGCGTCGACTGGCGGCTGCCGCTGTCCGAGGCGGTGCCGCGCATCGGGCCGGGCAAGGCCGTTCAGGGCAACCTGGACCCCACCCTGGTCTTCGCTCCCGACGACGTCATCGCCGCCAAGGTCCGCGACACCCTCGAGGAGGGCAGCGCCGCCGAGGGGCACATCTTCAACCTCGGACACGGCGTCCTGCCCGAGACCGACCCGGACAAGCTCCTACGCGTCGTCGAGCTCGTGCACGCGGGGCTCTGACGCCTGCCCTGACAGCAGCCGCCCGCAGACCCCCGCCGAGACGGCGAGCACCACGCCGGCGCCGACCAGCGCCACCCGCACCGACGAGACGTACGACGCCTCCGCCGCCCCCCGCAGCGCGAGCAGGGCGTCCAGCGGCACCTGCCCGTCGGCCAGGCGCAGGATCTCCCCGGGCGAGGCGCCGCGCAGCAGCGCGTCGACCAGCACGACCGAGCGACCATCGGGGACGCCGAGGCCGAGCAGCCGCGACATCAGGTCGGCGCTGAGCCGGGCTACGACCAGCGCCCCGAGCCCGGCGACCGCCACGACCCCACCGAGCTCGCGCGCGACGTTGACCGACGCCGCCGCCAGCCCCGACCGGGTCCGCGCCACCGCATCGAGCGAGGCCGTCACCACCGGAGCGGTCGTCAGGCCGATGCCGATCCCGGACAGTCCCAGCAGCAGCGCGAGCTCGAGGTCCGGCATGCCCTGCTGCAGCCGCAGCCCGGTCAGCGTCACCCCGAGCGCCGACAGCAGCAGGCCCAGCACCACCGGCGGGCGCGGCCCACGGCGGGCTGCCCACCGACCGGCGAGCGGCGCGATTATCACGAGAGCCACCGTGAGCGGCAGCAGGCGTACGGCCGACGGCAGCGCGTCCCGCTGCTCGACCAGCTGCAGGAACAGGGAGAGGAACACCAGCAGCACGAACACCGCGAGCGAGGCTGCGAAGGCGCCCACCGTCGCCCCGACGAACGGCCGCTGCCGCAGCAGGGCCAGCGGCAGGACGGGGTCGGCCGTACGCCGTTCGACCGCGACGAAGCCGATCAGCGCCAGCACGGAGACGACACCCGCGACCGCCACCGGCGTCCCGAGGCCGTCGCGGCCGGCCAGCACCACGGCGTACGTCCCGGCCGCGAGCCCCACCGCGGCCAGCGTCTGTCCCGGCAGGTCGAGCCGACGGTCCCGCGACGGCGGCGGCCCGGCCGGCGCGAACGCCACGACGAGCGCCACCAGCGCGCACAGCGGCAGGTTGACCCAGAACACCGCCGGCCAGCCGGAGGCCGCGACCAGCAACCCGCCGACGACCGGTCCGGCGACCAGCGCCGACGCCCCGGTGGCCGCCCAGATCCCGACCGCCCGGGCGCGCGGCCCGGGTTCGGGATAGGCCGCTGCCAGCACCGCCAAGCCGCCCGGCAGCACCAGCGCGGCCCCGACGCCCTGCACGGCCCGGGCAGCGATGAGCGCCTGCGCGGAGCCGGCCAGCGCGCAGCCCGCCGAGGCGGCGGCGAACAGGGCGAGGCCGGCCAGCAGGACCCGCCGTCGCCCGGCGACGTCCGCGAGCGTCCCGCCGGTGAGCAGCAGTGCAGCCAGCGCCACGGTGTAGGCGGTGACGACTCCCTGCAGCTGGGCCACACCCGCGCCGAGATCGGCCTGGATGTCGCGCAGCGCGACCGCGACGACGGTGTTGTCGAGCGTGGCGGTGAAGGCGGCCAGTGAGGTCGCGACGAGCACGAGCACCGAGCGAAGGTCCCGGCTGCCGGTCATGGCCGAGAACCTACTGAACGCCCCCTACTGAACGGCGTCCAGCAGGTAGCGGTGGTGTCCGAAGTCCTCGCGCCAGGGCAGATCCAGCATCGTCATGACCCGCTCGTCGTAGGGCCGGTCCGAAGCCAGCAGGATGCGGCGCAGCTCGGCGTTGACGGCGGGGGAGGTGTACTCGACCCGGCGCAGCCGCATCGTGCGCCCGTCGCCGGTGTTGAGCACCAGCACGCCGCCGCGCTGGCTGGGGCGCATCGCTCCCGCCACGATCGAGGCGGCCGGCGCCACCCGGTAGGGCCCGAACTTGCGGACGGCGACGAACTCCGGGCCCACGACGACCTGTCGCGACCACAGGGCGTAGGACAGGACCGCGACCAGCAGCGCGGCCATCAGGTAGTTCCACGGCGCGTAGCTGGTGAACAGCGCAACAGGGACGTACAGCAGCGCCCCGAGGAACACGCTGGTCACCCCCTCCACCAGCGGTACGCCGACGGCGCCGGTGCGTGGCTGCGGCAGGTCGGCGCCGCGCCAGACGGCCAGCACGGGCGGAGCGTACGGGTCGACCGGTGGCGGTGGGCCCATCCGGGAGGCGCGGGCGGAGGCGCGCTCCTCGGCGCGCAGGCGGCGGCGTTCGCGTTCGGTCTCGGTCAGCAGGGCCATGACGGGACTCCAGGCGTCGGGTGAGGCTGACGCTACGAGGGTCGGGTCGACGGCGCCTCTCGAAATCTGCGGCACCGGCCCCGCCCCGCAGTTGATCTTCTGACCCAGCGCCTGGCACCTGACCCGCCGGCGTGTCAGGTGCCGGCGCCGGAGTCAGAAGATCCACCCCGCGACCACCGGCCGGGCTGCCTAGGCTCGTCACCGTGCGGTTCGTCGTGGTGGGTGGGGGCATCGCCGGGCTGTCGGCCGCCCTGGAGGCACGCAGCCTGGTGCCCGACGCCGAGATCGTCGTGCTCGAGGCCGCCGGCCGGCTCGGCGGCAAGGTCGCCGTCAGCGAGGTCGCAGGGCGGGCCGTCGACGAGGGCGCCGACTCGATGCTCACGCGCGTGCCGTACGGGCTCGCCCTGGCTCGCAGCGCCGGGATCGAGGCCGAGCTGGTCGCCCCTGCCGCCGGGCAGGCCTCGATCTGGAGCAGGGGCCGGCTGCGACCGCTGCCGACCGGGACCCTGCTGGGCCTGCCGACCGATCTGGCGGCCCTGGCCCGGTCGGGGCTGCTCTCCACCGCCGGCCTCTACCGGGTGCTGGCCGACCTCGCCGCCTCTGGCGATCCCGTGACCGATGACGTGAGCGTGGGGAATCTGGTGGCCCGGCGCTTGGGTCGCGAGGTCGTCGACCGCCTCGTTGACCCCCTGCTCGGTGGGGTGTACGCCGGACGCGCCGACCTGCTGAGCCTGCGCGCGACGCTGCCCCAGCTCGTCGCCCCCGCCTCCCGCCACCGCAGTCTGCTGCTGGCTGCCCGCGAGGCCCGGGCCAAGACCCCGCCGACCGACGGGCCGCTGTTCGCTTCGCTGTCAGGCGGTCTCGGGCGTCTGCCGGAGCTGATCGCGCGAGCAGCGGGCGCGGACGTCCGGCTGCGCACCACCGTCCGGGAGCTGGCCCGCACCCCGACCGGCTGGCGGCTGACCACCGGCTCCGCCGCCGACCCGCAGCGACTGACCGCCGACGCCGTGGTGCTGGCTGTCCCTGCCGCTCCCGCCGGGCGCCTGCTGACCGGTCTCGCTCCGGCCTTGGAGCTCGACTACGCCTCGGTCGCCATCGTC
>JBBPYI010000188.1:0-12600 GCA_038200075.1 Mycobacteriales bacterium | reverse complement strand
GGCGCTGCGGCCCTCGCGACGGCCGGCGCCGCCGTCGTGGGTGCGACTGTCACCGGGGCCCTCCCGCCACCGTCGTCGCCGGCGGTGACCACCCTGACGACCGGGTCGAGCACCACCGAGGTGGTGACCGCAGTGCCGGCTCCGCCGAAATCTGGGCGGACGGCTCGGGTACCCGTGAGCCCCCTGCCCGTCAGCGCGTCACCCGTCAACCCGTCGCCCATCAGTCCGGGGCCGGCCACCGCACAGGCGATCAGCCCGCAGTCCACGCCCGCCCGAACGCCGACACCTGGACCGAGCACGACGTCGCCTGCCCCTCGGCCGGCGTCGCCGGCTCCCGCGTTGCCGACGACACCGACCTCGCCGTCCCCGTCACCGGCGGCCAAGGTCGACCGCGCCACCACGATCACCGCGTCGCCGCCGGCGAGGACCTCTGCCTCGGACGTGCTGTTCGAGAAGGCAAGCCCTGTCGGATGGGACTTCTCGTGCCGGCTGAGCAGATCCGGGGACAAGAAGCCGGCGTGGATCGCGTGCAGGAGCCCGGCCGGCTACAGCGACCTGCAGGCCGGCGACTACGTCTTCGCGGTCCGTTCCGTCGACACCGACGGCCGTGAGGGCAGGCCGACGTCGTACGCCTTCGAGATCCTGGCGTCAGGCAAGAACGCCGCTCCCGCGCCGGACCCCGGCAGGCCCGGCACCCGGACCCGCTGACAGGGCACAATGCCGGCATGGCACGCGTACGCGCCCCGGAGCTGCACGGCGCCGGCGGCTGGCTCAACACCGGCGGTCAGGCGTACGGCATCGCCGACTTCCGCGGTCGCATCCTGATCCTGGACTTCTGGACGTTCTGCTGCGTGAACTGCCTGCACGTCCTGGACGAGCTGCGTCCCCTGGAGCAGCGCTTCGCTGAGGTGCTCGACGTTGTCGGCGTCCACTCGCCGAAGTTCGCCCACGAGGCCGACCACGCCGCGGTCGTCGCGGCCGTCGAGCGCTACGAGGTGCACCACCCGGTCCTGGACGATCCGGAGCTGGCGACCTGGTCGCAGTACGCCGTGCGCGCCTGGCCGACCCTGTGCGTCATCGACCCGGAGGGCTATCTCGTGCACGTCGCGAGCGGCGAGGGTCACGGCGAGGGGCTGGCCAGGGTGGTCGAGCAGCTTGTCGCCGAGCACGACGCGAAGGGCACGCTGCGTCGTCGGGGGGCGGCGTACGTCCCGCCTCCGCCCGCCGAGAGCGCCCTGCGCTTCCCGGGCAAGATCGCCCTGCTGCCGGACGGCACGCTGCTGGTCACCGACACCGCCCACCACCAGGTCGTACGGCTGGCTGCCGACGCCGAGACCGAGCTGGCCCGCTACGGCACCGGGATGCGCGGGCTGGTCGACGGGCTGCAGCCGCAGTTCGCCGAGCCACAAGGCGTTCTCGTACGCGCCAGTGGCGAGGTCCTGGTGGCCGACACGGCCAACCACGCCCTGCGCCGCCTCGACCTCGACACCGGCGCTGCCGTCACGGTGGCCGGCACCGGCCGGGTCTGGCGACCGGGCACCCCGTCGCAGGGGCCGGCACAGCAGGTCGACCTGTCGACACCGTGGGACCTGGCGGAGTGGGACGGCGAGGTGGTGCTGGCGATGGCCGGCACCCACCAGCTCTGGGCCTACGACGGCGAGAGCGTTCGCGTGCTGGCCGGCACCACCGGCGAGGGGCTGCGCGACGGCGACGCGGCCGGGGCCTATCTCGCGCAGCCCAGCGGACTGGCGGCCGGTGCGGACCGGCTGTGGTTCGCCGACGCCGAGACCAGCGCGCTGCGGTGGTACCGCGACGGCCAGATCGGCACGGCCGTCGGCAGCGGGCTGTTCGACTTCGGCCACGTCGACGGCCCGGGTGGCGAGGCCCTGCTCCAGCACCCGCTGGGTGTCGCGGTGCTGCCCGACGGCAGCGTCGCGGTGTGCGACACCTACAACGGCGCGATCCGGCGCTACGACCCGACGACCGACGAGCTCAGCACGCTGGCCACCGGGATCGCCGAGCCCAGCGGCGCGGTGGTCGTCGATGGCCACCTCGTCGTGGTGGCCAGCGCGGCTCACCGGCTCGAGCGTCCGGTGGCGCCCGGCGAGATGGCCCGCATCAGGGGCGTCCGGCAGCAGACCAGGCGGCCGGCGACCGATCTCGCGCCGGGTCCGGTACGGCTCACCGTCGTCTTCGAGCCGCCACCCGGCCAGCACCTCGACGAGCGGGACGGCCCGGCCACCCGGCTGACCGTAGCGGCCTCGCCGTCCGAGCTGCTGGTGTCCGGCGGCGGGTCGGGCACCGGGCTGACCCGCGAGCTGGTGCTCGGCGGGAGCGTGGACGGCGTGCTGCACGTCGCGGCGACGGCCGCCTCCTGCGACACCGGCGTCGACCACCCCGCCTGCCACCTGACGCAGCAGGACTGGGGGTTGCCCGTACGCCTGATCGCCGGTGCCCCCCGGCTCATCGAGTTGGCCCTGCGCACCCCCTGAGGCACGCGAGGGCGACAACGCGAAGGGCCGCACCCCGAGGGGTGCGGCCCTTGCTGCGTGGCGCTGAGCGGCTAGTAGACGTCGCGCTCGCGGGTGACGACGCGCTCTTCGCCGCCGTGGTCGCGGCGACCGAAGACGAGCATGAACAGCAGCAGGCCGATCGCGCCGGCGACCATCAAGATGATGCCGATGGTGTTGATGTTGAAGCCGTTGGTCTGCACGTCGACAGCGAACGCGAGGATCGCGCCGAGGGCGAGCAGGAAGATGCTGGCACCGATGCCCATGGGATGTTCCTCCGAGTTCGTGCGCGTCGTGGTCCGTCGCGCTCCTACGGCAGTTACCCCGTGATCGACAGGGCGACACCCGTCCATTCGGGTGTCCGAGTCTGATGCCCGGTTTCGACCCGTTCATCCCAGCGGGCTGGACCGGCCCGCCGTACGCGCTCAGACCTAGAAGGCGGCCTCGTCGAGCTCCATCAGCGTCAGGTCGGTGGCCTCGGCCATTGAGCGCTGGCTGGTCAGCAACGGCAGCACGTTGGCGGCGAACCAGCGGGCGCTGGCGACCTTGCCCTCGTAGAAGGCCTTGTCCCGGCCGGTCGCCGTGGGCAGCTTGTCCGTCGCGACGGCGGCCTGGCGCATCAGCAGCCAGGCGATGACGAGGTCGCCGACGGCCATCAGCAGCCGGGTGGTGTTCAGACCGACCTTGTAGATGTTGGTGACCTCGTCGGCGGCCGACATCAGGTCGGTGACCATCGCGCCGTTGATCGCCTGCACGTCCTCGAGGGCCTGCGCGAGCAGCTCGCGCTCGGTGACCAGGGACCCGCCCGCGTCGGCCTTGCTGAACTCCTGCACCTCGCTCAGCAGGTGGGTCAGCGCGGTGCCCTTGTCGCGCACGATCTTGCGGAAGAAGAAGTCCATCCCCTGGATCGAGGTGGTGCCTTCGTACAGCGTGTCGATCTTGGCGTCGCGGATGTACTGCTCGATCGGGTAGTCCTGCGTGAAGCCCGACCCGCCGAAGATCTGCAGTGAGGTCGCGAGCAGCTCGTAGGACTTCTCGCTGCCGTAGCCCTTGACGATCGGCAGCAGCAGGTCGTTCAGGCGTACGGCCAGGTCATCGACCTCGCCTGCCACCGTGGACATCTCGATCCGGTCCTGCACCGACGCGGTGTAGAGGACCAGCGCGCGCATGCCCTCGGCCCAGGCCTTCTGGCGCATGAGCATCAGGCGTACGTCCGGGTGGTGGCTGATCGTCACGCGCGGCGCGGTCTTGTCGGTCATCTGGGTGAGATCGGCGCCCTGCACCCGGGTCTTGGCGTACTCCAGCGCGTTGAGGTAGCCGGTGGACAAGGTGGCGATAGCCTTGGTGCCGACCATCATCCGGGCGTACTCGATGACCTGGAACATCTGCGCGATGCCCTCGTGGACGTCTCCCACGAGCTCGCCGATGGCGGGGTGCTTCTCCCCGAAGGTCAGCTCGCAGGTAGTGGAGACCTTCAGGCCCATCTTCTTCTCGACGTTGGTGACGTAGGCGCCGTTGCGGTCGCCGAGCGTGCCGTCGTCGTTGACCAGGAACTTCGGGACCACGAACAGCGACAGCCCCTTGGTGCCCGGGCCGCCGACGCCGTCGACGCCGACCGGGCGGGCGAGCCCCAGGTGGACGATGTTCTCCGGCCCGTCCCACTCGGCGCTGGTGATGAAGCGCTTGACGCCCTCGATGTGCCAGCTGCCGTCGGGCTGCTGGCGGGCGGTGGCCCGCCCGGCCCCGACGTCGGAGCCGGCATCGGGCTCGGTGAGCACCATCGTGGCGCCCCAGTGCCGCTCGATCATCATGCGGGCGAACTGCTTCTGCTTGTCGTTGCCCAGCCGGTCCAGGATCGCGCCGAAGCCCGCGCCGGAGGAGAACATGTAGATGGCCGGGTTGGCGCCCAGGATCATCTCCGCGATGGCCCAGCGCACCGACGGGGGTACGCCCACGCCGCCGAGGTGCTCAGGCAGGTCGGTGGTGTCCCAGCCGCCGTCGATGTAGGCCTGGTAGCTCTTCAGGAAGCTCTCGGGCATCGCGACGGTGCCGGTCGTCACGTCGAAGACGGGCGGGTTGCGGTCGCTGTCGGTGAAGGACGCCGCCAGGTGGTTCTCGGCCAGGCGCGACATCTCCTGGAGCATGCCGCGGGCGGTGTCGACGTCGAGCTGCTCGAACGGCGTCTGGCCGAGGGTCTTGTCGGTGCCGAAGACCTCGAACAGGTTGAACTCGATGTCGCGCAGGTTGCTCTTGTAGTGACCCATGGCGGGCAGGCTCCAGACAGTGGTTACCGGTCAGTAGCCCCAGGATGCTACTTGCGGGTAACCCTGGCAAGCGGGGCGCCCATGACGGTCCTGTGACGGGCGCGAACCGTACTAGTCACGACGGCACCCGGCCTGTGCCTTCCGGGTGGTTGTGGGCGTACCGGCTCACCCCGACGGGACCGGTTGCCGAAGAAGCCGGAGACGTTCCAGACTCCGGCGTCCGCAGAGCGAGGGATCTGACATGAGCATGCCGATGCTGACGGCGAGCATGAGCTTCGACGAGGCCTCCGGGGCCGTTGTCGCCTTCCTCAGGATGCAGGTGCCGCTGGGCATGTGGGCGGTGTCGCGCTACGACGGCGTCTCCCAACTGCTGCTCGAGGTCGACGACAGCACCTACGGCGTGGGCGCCGGCACGGCTCTGCCGTGGGAGGACAGCATCTGCCGTCGGATGGTGGCCGGTGAGGGCCCGAACGTCGCTCCGGACGCGATGTCGGTGCCGGCGTACGCCGCCGCTCCCGTCGGCCAGGCCATCCCGATCGGCGCCTACGTGGGGATCCCGATCCGCTGGGAAGGTGGCGAGCTGTTCGGGGTGCTGTGCGGACTGGACCCGGCCGTCCAGGCTCCTGACCTGACCAGGCACGAGCCGCTGCTCAACCTGCTCGGCGGGCTGCTGTCGATGATCCTGGCCGCCGACCACGCCCGCACCCAGGCGGCCCGTGAGCTCGAGCGGGTGGAGCTGCTGGCCGACACCGACCCGCTGACCGGGCTGCTGAACCGTCGCGCATGGACCCGCTTCCTGGAGCTCGAGGAGGCGCGCTACCAGCGTTTTGGCGACCCTGGCGCCGTCGTCGTGGTGGACCTGGACCGGCTCAAGCACGTCAACGACACCTACGGCCACGCCGCCGGAGACACCTACATCAAGGACGCCGCCAAGGCGCTGACCTCCGTGGTGCGCGGGAGCGACCTGCTGGCTCGGCTCGGTGGCGACGAGTTCGGCGTCATCGCTGCCGGCGCGGGGCCGGCAGCGACCGAGGCGCTGATGGCCCGCATCTCTGCGGCGTTCGACGCCGCCGGGGTGGCGGGGAGCATCGGTGCCGCGCCGTACGCCGTGGTGGGGGGCTTCCCCGACGCCTGGGAGAAGGCCGACGCCGCGATGTACGCCGCCAAGCAGGGCCGGCGGGGCGCCGCGGCCTAGCCGTGACGCACGCCGCCACCCGGTGGCCGAACGGGGCGGGCATGGACGCCGTCCGGGCCGACCTGCTCAGGGTGCTGCACCAGCTGGCGAGCTGACCGGGGCTGCGCCAGGGCAGGCTGTCGGGATGATGCTGTCCGGAGCCCACGTCCTCGTCACCGGCGCCTCGCGCGGCATCGGTGCCCACCTGGCTCAGCAGGCCGCCCGCCGCGGCGCCCAGGTGACCCTGCTGGCCAGGTCGTCGGCGGCGCTCAGTGATCAGGCCGAGCTCGTCGGCGGGCGGGCGCTCGCGGTCGACCTGTCCGACCGGGCCGACCGGGCCGACGTCATCGCGCGGGCCGAGCGCGACGCCGGGCGGCCCGTCGACGTGCTGGTCAACTGCGCCGGACTCGACGCCCTGAGCGGCCTGCTGGAGCTCGGCGCCGAGCAGCTCGCTGCGCTGTTCGAGGTCAACCTGCTGGCACCGGCAGAGCTCACCCGGCAGCTGCTTCCCGGGCTGGTCTCGCGCGGCCGCGGTCACGTCGTCGACATCTCGTCCGGCTTCTCGGCCGTCAGCGCTCCCGGTCTCGTGCCGTACGCCGCGAGCAAGGCCGGGCTCTCGCACTGGCACGCCGGGGTGCGCACCGAGCTGCGAGGCAGCGGGGTCGGCACCACGCTGGTCGAGATCGGTCCGGTCCAGACGCAGATGTGGGAGGGCCTGCTGACGGGCGGTCTGGCCGCCGCGGCCCTGCGCCGGTTCGGGCGCCTGCGGCTATCGGTGGTGAGCGCGCCGCAGGACGTCGCGGAGCGCACCCTGGACGCCGTCGAGCAGGGCCGCAGACACGTCGTGCTTCCCCGCCGGATGGCTCCGGTCATGATGTTCGGATGGATCCCGCCGCGCGTGAGCGACCTGGCCCTGCTGGGGGTACCCCGCAGGTAAGCCGCCGGCAGGGGGCGCTGCTGGTGTCGGCGGGCGGGGTCGTCGGCGCGCTGGCCCGGACCGTCGTGGTCACGCTGCTGCCGCATGCGCCCGCGGCCTGGGACTGGGCGACCCTGGTCGAGAACACCCTGGGGGCCGGGCTTCTGGTGGCCCTGCTGGCGCGCCGCCCGCCCGACCGGGCCCGGCTGCTGCTCGGGACGGGCGTGCTCGGCGGCTTCACGACCTTCTCCGGTCTGGCCCTGGACGTCGTCCTGCTGCTGGACGCCGGTCGGCTCGCCGTTGCTGCTGCGTACGTCGCGGCCAGTGTGCTCACCCTGCTTGCCGGGGGCCTGCTGGGTCGCCGGCTGGGTCAGGCGTGGCGGGCGCCGGCGTGGCGGTGACCTGGTGGGCGGTGGCGCTCGGTGCGGCCGTCGGGGCGCCCTGCCGCTACCTGCTCGACACCGCCGTCGCCCGCCCGCCGTACGGCATCGTGCTGGTCAATCTGATCGGCAGCCTGTTGGCCGGCGTCGTGGCCGGGCTGGCGTTGCACGCGGGGGTGCTGCCCTCCCTGCTGAGCCTGGGCTTCCTCGGGGCGTTCACCACCGCCTCGACACTGGTCGTCGACGTGCTGGAGCTGGCCGTCACCACCGGACGGCGACGGGACGGCGCCCGGCATCTGGTGCTGAGCCTGGTGCCGGGGGTGGCCCTGGCCGCGCTCGGCCTGGTGATCGGACGAGCCCTGGCCGGCTGAGGGCTACTCCGGGCTCGGGTTGTAGGTCGTGGTGAACACCCGACGGCCGCCGACCCCGTCACCACCGGTGATCGTGCGGGTCACGGCGATGCGGAAGCCACCGTCGGGCCGGGCCTGGCGTGGACCGGACGTCGAGGTGACCTGCCGGCCGCCGTTGTCGCCGTAGAGCTCGACAGTCACCGACTTCGCGGTCGAGCTGGCCTTGATGAACAGGCCGTTGCCGGTGTCGTTGCGGACCCGCACGTCCAGTGCACCGAAGTAGACCGTCGACTCCCGACCGGCGGGGTAGCGGCTGATGTAGAAGCTGTGCGGCTTGTGCTCCAGGATCGGCAGCCCGGCGAAGAACGACGCGTTGAACAGCGTCGTGGCGAACTGGCTGACACCCCCGCCGACCTCGTCGGTGAGCTCACCGTCGACGATCGCGCCGTCGGCGACGAAGCCACGCTCCAGCGTCCGTCGGCCCGCTGCCTTGTTGAGCGAGAAGACCTCTCCTGCCGGGACATAGGTCCCGTTGACGAGCTCGGCGATCCGGGCGATGTTGCGGCCCCTGGGGCGGCCGGCGGGGTAGTAGGTCGTGAAGGCCCCGATCAGGTTCTTCACCCGTGCCGACTCGGCGCCGGCCGTGCTGAGGTCGGGTTCGACGACGGTGACAGGCAGCATCCGGGGAGCGTTGCGCTCCGCCGCCAGGATCAGCTCGACGAAGCGCGCCGTCGCGGCATCGACATCCACCTCGCGTCCGGCCGTGCCGGGCAGCACCCGCACCTCGGCGGGCTTGGGGGTCCAGGTCAGATTGCCCTGCGTGTCGACGGTTGCGGCGTTGGACGCGACCTGGAAGCGGGCGTCCCGGGAGCCGACGGCGAGCTCGCGGGCCTGCTCCTCCAGGATCGAGGACAGCCCGGCGGCGTCGACCCGCAGCGCGAGCGTGCCGTCGACCGGCACCGACCGCAGCAGGGGCGCGATCTGCCGCGGCTTCAGACGCAGCACGGCGGTGCCGGTCCCCACGGCGTACGCCCCGGCCAGCGACGCGGTGGCGGCCGCCGTGACGGCCTCGACGTCCGCAGCGGTCGTCGTCGGCTCGGTGAGCGTCACCGGGAGCTCGACCGAGGGGGCTCCCGCGAGCAGAGCGGTCGTCAGCAGCTCGATCGCGCGGGTCGTCTCGACGGTCCGGCCCTGCACCGGGGGGCGGGCGGTGACGGCGGTGCCCTGGATGCTGAAGCCGCCGTCGTCAGCGGTCCGGTCGACCTGCTTGGCGACGCCCGCGACTGCCGTCGTCACCGCTGGCTGGTCGACGCGTGCGATCAGCGCCACCGGCTCACCGCGACCGGTCAGTGGTCCCAGGACCGCCGACAGGGGGGAGCCCTCACGACCGGCATCCAGCGCCCGCTCTACGGTGGCGTCCACGTCGACGTCGACCAGCGTGCGGTCGACATCGGTGGTCTTGTCGCCCGCTGTGACAGCGATGGTGCCGGCGGTCCGGTCGCGGGCGGCGGCCTCGACCGTCGCGGTCAGCGCGCGACGGTCCTGACCGGCGACGTCCTGACCGGCGACCGTCGTGCCCGGCAGCGCCTCGCCCGAGCGGACCGCGACGACCGTGCCGACCGCTGTGCCCGTCGTCGTGAGCACCGCCGCGAGCACTGTCGCGACCCACCTGCCTCGCACTGCCTGCTCCTGTCTACTCGCCCCCGTCCCTCACCGACGCGCGGGGACTGCACCACGTTGCCCGCTGCGGGTGACGTTCGGGTGACGATCGGGCCGATCGTGACCTGAGCCACACCATCACCTCCGGTCAGGCTCCCACGGCGCGGCCAGGAAGCCGGCCAGGTCGTCGCGTGCTTCGACGGTCGGCAGGTCGACGTGCGTACGCCCGAAGCACCTGCCCACCACGTCGTCCTCCCGTCCCGCCCAGCGCTGGGCCCGGCCCAGCGCCCGGGTGCTCTGCGCCAGCCCGATCTGCTCGCCACCCACGCTCAGCGCCAGCTCGCCCATGCCGCCGTCGGTCAGCGCGTGGACCAGACCGCCGATCGCCGGCGGTGCCAGCAGCACCGGCTCGAACAGGGTGATCCGGACGCGCGCCCTGGCCAGCTGATCGGCCGACCAGGGCTGCTCGCGGACGGCGCCCGCATGCAGCTCGCCAGCGCCGGCGACCCGGACCTGCAGGTCGCGGTGGTCCTGGCGCAGCAGCGCGGCGACGCAACGCGGGTCGTACGCCGCGACGTCGATCAGGACGTCGGGCAGCAGCGCCGGCAGCGGGGCGCCGCGGGTGTGCGGCTCGGGGATGAGCGCCGCCAGTCGCGCCGTCTCCAGGTCCTTGGCCGCGCGGCCGGCCGGGCGGCCGGCCCAGTCGGGACCGTCGTGGACGGCGACGGCCCCGGGCTCGTGCACCAGCAGCGCCCCGTTGTTCCAGGCGCGGTAGGCCAGGTCCCAGTCCTCCCCGCCGTAGCCGACGAAGCGCTCGTCGAACCCGCCGAGGTCGTCGAACAGCTCGCGGCGAAGCGCCAGGACGGCGCTGATCACGAAGCGGAAGCTGCGTCCGTCGGCGTCGAGCAGGTCACGACTCGCGGCGTACGCCTCGCGCAGCCACGCCGGCTCGGTCAGCTCCCGGCCGTCACCCGACAGATCGGCATGGCGCCGCCGGCCGACCGCCAACGCGTCGGGACTGGCTGAAGGGCGTCGGGTGAGTGCTGCGACGAAACCGGGCTCGGGCACGGTGTCGGCGTCGAGGAAGACCAGCACCTGCCCGGTGGCGGCTGCCGCTCCGAGGTTGCGGGCGGCCGCGGCCCGAAAACCCTTGTCCTGCTGGCAGACCAGCCGTACCCCGGGCGGGATCCGTGGCGGCTCGCGCGAGCCGTCGTCGGCGACAACGACGTCATGACCTTCGAGCGCTGCAAGGGTGCGGGCGAGCTGGGCCGGCTGCTCGAAGTGCGTGACCACGACGGTCACCGGCGGGCGCGGCACCTCGGGCAGCAGGTCCCACCGGTTGCCGGGCACCAGCGACCAGCCGGTCACGCGAGCAAGGACCGGTAGAGCGCCAGGTGGGCTTCGCCCACGTCGGATCCGGTCGTGGACACGGTCACCGCCGAGCGGGTGCTGTCCGGGTCGGCCAGGGCCTGCGTGACGGACGCAGCCAGGTCGTCGGTGAGCAGCAGCGCGCCCGGGTGGTGACGGGTGAGCTCGGCGGCGTACGGGCTGGGTGTGGTGACGGGGCGGCGGCCGGCGGCCAGCCACGTCAGCAGGGAGCCGGAGGAGCCTGTGGTGGCGTAGGCCGCGACGGGCACGGTCACCGCGCGGGCTGCCGCGTGCAGGTCGGCTTCGTCGAGCGAGCCGGTCACGACGAGCTCCACGCCGGCGGTGCGGGCGCGGTCGGTCAGCGCGTCGAGCAACCCGTCATGACCGGGACTCGCCGCACCGATCGCCACGACCCGGGCGCCGGTGCCCGCAGCAGCGTCGATCGCCCGGTCGTGGCCCTTGCCGGGATAGACGAAGCCGAGCACCCCGACACTGGGGCGGTCGGCCCACCATGGCGCCGGGCCGGGTGCGGCCAGCGCCTCGACAGGCAGCGGGATCACCAGCGGTCGCGGTGCGAGCCGGTCGGCCTCGATCTGCGAGCAGACCACGACGGCGTCTGCGGCGGCACACACCCGGCGGTAGCCCGCGGCCCGACGGGCGTCCCGGTCGCGGTCGGGGTCGACGCCGGGGACGTCGTGCAGGGTCACCACCAGGGGCCGTGGGGCCGTCGAGGCCCACAACTCGAAGGCCGACGTAGCCGAGGCGATGTCGAGACCGAAGAGCGCATCGGTGAACGCGACATGGGTGAGACCGACGTCCTCGGCAAGCGGCGTCAGGACGCGTACGAGATCGGCGCCGACCAGGTTGGCCACCGCCCGGGCGTGCAGGACCACACCGTGCCGGTCCGGTCCCGGGGCCACGATGGCGACCTTCATGCGACCACCCAGCGACCCGTCGACGGGTCCACCCGGGCCAGGCCTTCTCGCGCGAAGTCGTCCAACCACCCGCGCATCGGCCACCAGCCGTGCCGGTCGAAGAAGACACCGGCGTTGCGCACGATGTCGTGCAGGTGCTGGGTGGGTCGACCGCCGGGACCGTGGTGCTGGTGGAACGCCCACGCTCCGCCGACCCACCACAGGTCCACGCCGGCGGCGCGGGCCGACCAGCCGACATCGGTGTCCTCCCCGCCGTAGCCGGTGAAGTCCTCGCAGAAGCCCCCCACCCGGTCCCAGGTGGCAGGGGTGCAGGCGAACGACAGCGACCAGAACAGGTCCGGGTCCTCGCACGCCACGACCGCGTCGTCGGGCGGCACCGGTCGGGCCGGGTGCGGGGTCGCCAGGGCGCGTAGTCCTTCGCGCGGATATCCATGTGGCGATGCAGGGGGCAGATATCCGACCGGTCCGCACAGCAGCCCGTCGTGGTCCTGCGCCGCCTCCGCGTAGCGCCCGAGCAGCTCGGGTGCGGGCAGGCAGTCGACGTCGAGCAGCACCAGCAGGTCGGCGTCGAGCTCCGTGGCGCGTGCGACGCCGGCATTGCGTGCAGCGGCCAGCGGCAAGCGCCCGTCGACCCGGGGCAGGTGCACGACGTGGGCGTCCGCAGCCAGCTGCGGATCGGCCATCGCCACGACCACGTGCACGGCCGGTGCGACCTGGCTGCGGGCCAGGGCAGCGACCTGACCGGCGAGGTGGCGGTGGCGGCCGTGCGCGATGGTGACGACGGCGGTCCTCATACGAGATCGTCCAGCCGCGCTGCCGCGCGCGCCGCGCCCTGGCCGTCCGACCACGATGACCAGCGCGAACCATCCTGGTGTGCTGCGGTTTCCAGCAGCTCCGGCCATTCCTGCGGCTGCGGCCAGCGGTCCTGGACGATGGCCAAACCGGTCAGCGCGCGGGCGTTGGCGCGTTGCTCGTCGTGCGGCCGGTCCTGGGGGACCACGACCGCCGGGCGCCTCGCCGCGGCGACCTCGGCCAACGCGTTCT
>JBBPYI010000187.1:0-13006 GCA_038200075.1 Mycobacteriales bacterium | reverse complement strand
GCTCGGGCCTGAGGTGGGCACGCCTGCACACATCGTGATCACCGTGAGTGGCTGTGCACGCTCCCCGAGCCGGGCAGCACGGCCGGAGTGGATCACGATGTGTGCCGGCGGGTCCGGGCCGGTCAGCCGGCGAGCAGCTCGGCCTCACGCTCCGGGGAGACCTCGACCGCCAGCGGCGGCTCGCCCCGCTCGCGATCCCAGGCCAGCACGTCGGCGGCCGTCTGCTCCAGCGGCGTCGCGGTCAGCCCGACGGCCCGGGCCCGTTCGGCGCTGCGACGCATGAACGGCCACCACGCCTCGTCCCGCACGACCAACGGCAGTTCGACGTCGGCCTGGATCGGGACGACCTCCACCGTGCTGCCGGCGCCCCGGGCGCAGGCCTGGATCAGCTCCTGCAGCGTGACCGGCTCGGCGGGGCCGATGGCGTTGAAGGTGCCGGGCCGGTCGTCGTGCAGCAGCTGCAGCACCAGCCGCGCCAGGTCGCAGCTGTCGACCACCTGGGTGGGCTGGTCGGGTCGACCTGGCAGCGCCACCTGCCCGCCACGCGCCGCCCGGCGCACCCACCAGGTGAAGCGGTCGGTCGGGTCGTACGGCCCCGCGACGATCCCCGGCCGCACCACCGTCCCGCGCTCGCCCCACAGCCGGGCCAGGTCGTCCTCGCAGGCGACCTTCAACGGACCGTACGCCTGACTGTTGTGGTCCTCGGTCCCGCGCTCAGGCGCCAGCCGCGGCGCGTCCTCGTCGACCACGGTGGGGGAGCGGGTGTGGTCGTAGACCGAGCCGGTGGAGATGAGCAGGCAACGTCCGGCCGTGACCGCCTCCGCGGCCTGCTGGACGTGACGCGGGACGTAGGCGCTGACGTCGACGACCGCGTCCCACTCGGTGCCGGCCAGTGCCGCGTAGTCACCGGTGTCTCGATCGCCGATCAGGCGTGCCGCGTCAGGGAACAGCTCGGTGCCGGTGCGACCGCGTCCGAACAACGTCACCTCGTCGCCGCGCCCGAGCGCCTCCGCCACGATCGCCCGCCCGACGAAAGTCGTTCCACCCAGCACCAGGATTCGCATGTCGGCAACCTACGTCGCAGTGATCACGAGGCAAGTGCGAGCCCCAAGGCCACTTCCCTTGTGATCATGACCGCGGAGTCGGTCCACTCACGCTCAATCGGCTCGCGTTCACCCTCACGATCACGAGGGAAGTGCGAGCCCCCGGCAACGTACCGCGTGATCATGACCGGTCAGACGGGTCTCAGCGGCACGTGCTCGTCCCCCGTGACCGCAACGACCACCGGGTCACCCGGCCGCACCACGCCACCGGCCGCGACCACGGACATGACGCCGGCCAGGCGCATCAGCGTCCCGTCGGGCTCACGCGAAGCACTGCTTCCATGAGTCCGTCCGCGTACCGGTCCAGTTGCACGCACGGGTTGCGCAGGCCGGTCACCTCCACGACGGCACTGGCGCCCAGGCGTAGCCGCGTGCCCGTCGACAGGCCGAGCAGGTCGATCCCGCGGACCAGGACGTTCTCGCCGATGTTGCCCGGGGACCGGTCGTACGGCAGCGCATCGAGCAGCTCTGCGTGCAGCACGTGCACCTGCGCAGGTTCGGCAGGTCGGGGCGCCACCTCTTGCGTGAGCGGTGCTGCACCGTGGTGCCGGCATGCGCATCGCCGTGGATGCCGTGGCCCTCGATGAGGATCACCTCGTCAACCGCTTGCTTGCAGAAACCGTGCCGCGGGGACCGGCTCACCGCAACGACCCTCGCGGTCACGGCTTCACCACGCCTCGCGGCCGCCCGACAGGTGCCGTGCGTCTGGGCACCAGGACCGGCTTGTCGGCAACGTACGTCCCCGCGCCTCACGACATGATCACGAGGGAAGTGCCAGGCCCGCGGTCACTTACCGCGTGATCATGGCAACGCGGGCGGTCCCGTCACGCCCAACCGGCTCACGTCCACCCTCATGATCACGAGGGACGTCTGAGCCCCGCGGTCACTTGCCGCGTGATCATGAAGACGCGGCCGGTCTGCGCACGCTCGAGCCAGCCACGGCGACCTCACGAGGGACGTGCCGGGCCTGCAGCTAGAGGCGGAAGTCGGCGTCGTACGTGCTGATCTCGGTGTCCATCTGGGCCTTCTGCAGCTTGCCGGCGTAGTCCCAGTTCATCGACTGCCAGCGGGTGAACTGGTCGAGCACCCACACGCCGGACTGCCGGGAGCCGTTGCCGCTCTTGCCGTTGCCGCCGAAGGGCAGATGCGCCTCGGCGCCGGAGGTCGAGTTGTTGACGCTCAGCATCCCGGCGGACACCTGCTCGCGGAAGCGGAACGCCGCCTGCGCGTCGCGGGTGTAGATCGCCGCCGACAGGCCGTAGCCGTGGCCGTTGGCCAGCTCGACGGCCTCGTCGAAGGTGGAGACGCGCAGGACCGACACCAGCGGTCCGAAGGTCTCGTGGCGGTAGAGCGCGTCGTCGGGGCGTACGCCGGACACGACGCTCGGATGGGCGAAGACCCCGGCCGCGGGGTCGCCGACGAAGCCGGCTCGCGGGTTGTCCGCTGTGATCCGGCCGGACGCGCCGTGCAGGGTGTGGTGCGGCTGGACCTCGCCGATCCACTTCTCGAAGCCGGCCAGGAAGCGCTCGCCGAGCATCGGGCCGTAGAGCACGGACGGGTCGGTGGGGTCACCGACGACAGCGCTGTCGACCCTGGCCAGGAAGCGCTCCAGGAAGGCGTCGTAGACGTCGTCGTGCACGATCGCGACGCCGAGCGAGGTGCAGCGCTGACCGGCGGTGCCGAAGCCGGAGAACAGCGCGCCCTCGGCCGCGAGGTCGAGGTCGGCGTCGGGCATGACGACAAGCGGGTTCTTGCCGCCGAGCTCCAGGCAGGCGCTCTGCAGGTGCCGGCCGCACAGCGCACCGATCTCGGCGCCGACCTCGGACGAGCCGGTGAAGCCGACCTTGTTGACCAGCCCGGCCTCGAGCGCGAGCGTCAGCCCCTCGAAGGTCGCCGGGCCGTCGGCGTAGACGGTGTTCAGCACCCCGGTGGGCAGGCCGCCGGCGACGAAGATGCGAGTGAGCGCGTCGGCGAGCGCCGAGGAGTACTCCGCCGGCTTCCACACCACGGCGTTGCCGCACAGCAGCGCCGGCACGAGGTACCAGGACGGCACGGCGACGGGGAAGTTGCCGGCGGTGATGATCCCAGCGACCCCGACCGGGACGCGGAAGGTGAACAGCTGCTTGTCGCGCATCTCGCTCGGGACGGTCTGGCCGTAGAGCCGCCGGCCCTCGCCGAGGAAGAAGTCGCAGGTGTCGACGATCTCCTGCACCTCACCGCGGGCCTCGGCGATCGGCTTGCCGACCTCCCGGGTCACCAGCTCGGCGAGCGCCTCGAAGTTCGCCTCCACGAGCCGGCCGATCTTGGCGATCACCTGGCCGCGGACAGGAGCGGGCGTCGCGGCCCACGCCGGCTGGGCGGCCTTGGCGGCGCGGAAGGCCTCGACGACCTGCTCCGGGCTGCACAGCGACACCTCGGCGACGACGTCGGACAGCCGGGCCGGGTTGGTCGAGGTGGTGGTGCCGGCGGCGCCGGTGACAGGAGAGCCGGCGATGAGCGATGTGAGCACGATGGGTCCTTCAGGTCGGGGATGCGGGACGAGCCTGCCGTACGCCAGCAGCAGCCGGGTCAGGCCAGCCGGGACAGCACCCGGTCCAGGGCGTCGACGCCCGCGGCGAGCTCGTCGAGCGTGACGGTGAGCGCGGGTCGGAAGCGCACGCTGCGGGTGCCGCAGCCCAGCAGGAGCACGTGCTCGTCGTCGCGCAGGGCGTTCAGCACGACGTCGCGCAGCTCCGGGGTGGGCAGGCAGAAGGCCCGCATGAGTCCGCGGCCGCGTACGTCGGTGATGACGTCGTGGCGCCCGGCCAGGGTGACCAGCAGCTCGTGCAGCTGCGGGCCGAGCTCGGCGGCGCGGGCGATCAGGCCTTCGGCCTCGACGACCTCGAGGATGCGCCGGGAGCGGACCATGTCGGTCAGCGAGCCGCCCCAGGTGGAGTTGATCCGGGAGCCGACGGCGAAGACGTTGTCGGGCACCTCGTCGACCCGGCCGCCGGCCATGACCCCGCAGACCTGGGTCTTCTTGCCGAAGGCCACGACGTCCGGCGCCACCCCGAGCTGCTGGAAGGCCCAGGCGGTCCCGGTCAGTCCGGCGCCGCTCTGCACCTCGTCGAGGACGAACAGCGCGTCGTACTCCCGGCACAGCGCCTGCATGGCCTGCAGGAACTCGGGCCGGAAGTGGTGGTCGCCGCCCTCGCCCTGGATCGGCTCCATGAGGAAGCAGGCGATGTCGTGCGGGTGCATCTCGAAGGCGGCCCGGGCCTCGGCCAGGGCGGCCTGCTCGGCGGCGACGACGTCGCAGTCCTGCGACAGGTAGGGGTTGCTGATCCGCGGCCAGGCGAACTGCGGGAACCGCGCGACCTTGACCGGGTCGGTGTTGGTCAGGCTCATCGTGTAGCCGCTGCGGCCGTGGAAGGCGTCGCGCAGGTGCAGCACCTTGGTGCCCAGCTGCGGGTCGATCCCGTGGCTCTCGTTCCACCGGCTCTTCCAGTCGAAGGCGACCTTGAGGGCGTTCTCGACGGCCAGCGCGCCGCCCTCGACGAAGAACAGGTGCGGCAGACCCGGATCGCCCAGCACGCGCGCGAAGGTCTCGACGAAGCGGGCCATCGGCGCGCTGTAGACGTCGGAGTTGCTCGGCTTGTTCAGCGACGCGGTCAGCAGCTCCTCGCAGAAGACCGGGTCGCCGGTCAGCGCAGGGTGGTTCATCCCGAGCGCGTTGGAGGCGAAGAAGGTGAACAGGTCGAGGTAGGCGGTGCCGTCGCGCGCGTCGACCAGCGTCGAGCCCTGACTGGCCTGCAGGTCCAGCACCATGTCGAAGCCGTCGACGAGCAGGTGCCGGCGCAGCACATCGTGGACCTCGGTGGGAGCCACCTCGGTGGCGGGGAGCGACAGAAGGGTCATGGCGCCCACCGTAGAGGGCGATCGTCCCGTTGGAAAGCACCCAGGCGGGCGAATCTCCGGCGCCGCCCCCGGTTGCGTCCTGCGCAGCGGCGCAGCTCACGCGTCGGCCGTACGGGGGTGCTCTCTAGGCTCGGACGCGTGACCACCACCCTGTACCGCCGCGGGCGCGTGCGCAGTCCTGACGACCCGTTCGCCACCGCCCTGCTCGTCGACGGCGACACCGTCGCGTGGGTCGGCAGCGAAGGGGCCGCCGACGCCATGAGCGCCGACACCACCGTCGACCTCGAGGACGCCTGGGTCGCCCCCGCGTTCGTCGACGCGCACGTGCACGCCACCTCGACCGGCCTGGCCCTGACCGGCCTGGACCTCACCGGTGCGCCGTCGCTGGCCGCCGCGCTGGACCGGGTGGCCCAGGCCGCGACGAAGGCCCGCGGCGGGGTGCTGCTCGGCACCGGCTGGGACGACACGACCTGGCCTGAGGGGCGGCCCCCCACGGCTGCCGAGCTCGACCGGGCGTCCTACGGGGGAGTGGTCTACCTGGCCCGCACCGACGTGCACTCCGCGGTCGCCTCCAGCGCCCTGCTGGCTGCGGCACCCGAGGCCCGCGCCGCGCAGGGCTTCGTCGGCAACGGGCTGGTCCGCCAGCAGGCCCACCACCTGGTACGCCGCGCCGCGTACGCCGCCGTGACCCCTGGGCAGCGGCGTTCGGCCCAGACCGCGACCCTGGACCGGGCGGCCTCGCTCGGCATCGCCTGCGTGCACGAGTGCGGCGGTCCCGACATCGGCGGGGAAGAGGACTTCACCGCGCTGCTCGCGCTCGAGCACGGCGTCACGCGGATCGGCTACTGGGGTGAGCTCGACGCGGTCGAGCGGGCGCGCGAGCTCGGGGCGGTCGGGGCAGGCGGGGACCTGTTCGCCGACGGTGCGCTCGGCAGCCACACCGCCTGCCTGCACGACCCCTACACCGACGAGGCCACCAGCGGGCACGCCTACCTGAGCGCCGAGCAGGTCGCGGGCCACGTCGCGGCCTGCACCACCGCCGGCCTGCAGGCCGGCTTCCACGCCATCGGCGACGCGGCGCTGGTGGCGGTGCTCGGGGGCATCGCGCAGGCCGCCGAGCAGGTCGGCGTCGCCGCCGTCCGCGCCGCCCGGCACCGCGTCGAGCACGCTGAGATGCTCACGCCCGCGCTGATCGAGCAGCTCGCGGCGTACGGCGTGGTCGCCAGCGTCCAGCCGGTCTTCGACGCACGCTGGGGTGGGCCGGAGGGGATGTACGCCGCCCGCCTCGGGACCGAACGGGCCGCGAGCATGAACCCGTACGCCGCGCTGGCGGCCGCCGGGGTCGCGCTCGCGCTGGGCTCCGACGCCCCGGTCACGCCGCTGGACCCGTGGGGGACGCTGCGCGCGGCCGTCGCCCACCGCACACCGGGCAGCGGGCTGTCGGCGCGGGCGGCGTTCTCGGCCCACACCCGGGGCGGCTGGCGGGCCGCGCGCCTGGACGGGGTCGGAGAGCTCACCCCCGGCGCCCCGGCGACCTTCGCGGTCTGGGAGCTGGCCGGGGAGCTGGTCGTGCAGGTGCCCGACAGCCGGGTCTCGGCCTGGTCGACCGACCCGCGGGCCGCCGTCGCCGGGCTGCCTGACCTGGGCGGACCCGACCCGGTCTGTCGCACGACCGTGGTGCAGGGGAGACCGGTGTGACCGCAGCAGATGAGCAGCAGGAAGTCAAGGCCCGATCGGCGGGTGTCCGGCGCACCCCCTCTGACCTGCAACAACACGACAAACCTGCAGGTCAGGGGCCTGTTGACAGGTGATGGGGAGGCCCCGATAACCTGCCGTTGGCTCACGCCGGACAGGTGGTCGGTGCTCTGTTAGACAACGACCCGCAGGCAGCCTCCAGCAGCCTGCAGGTCGGTCCGAAGGGGCGCCGACCGCCTGTCCCGGTGGGGTCGTGATCGTGGCTGGCAGGGAATGTCGGCTGCGGCTGGCAGACTGGGAGCATGTCGCGCCCGACCGTCCTGGATCCCGTCCTGGGAGCCGATGACGTCACGCGCACGGGCGTCCCGGCCGCCGATCGGTGGCGCCGGCCGGCAGCCGCGGTGCTGTCCGGGGTGCTGCTCTACCTGGCCTTCCCGCCCGTCGGGCTGTGGTGGCTGGCTGCGCCGGCCGTCGCGCTCCTGACGCTGGCCTGCCGCGGCGTGAGCGTGCGGCGCGGGCTGCTGCTGGGCTTCCTGCAGGGCCTGGCCACCTTCCTCCCGCTCGTCGAGTGGACCGCCACCATCGCCGGCCCCGGCGCGCTGGTCGCCCTGGCAGTGCTGGAGGCGTCCTTCCTGGCCCTGCTCGGCGGCGCGCTGGCGCTCGCGACCCGAGCAGCGTTCTGGCCGCTCTGGGCCGCCGGGCTGTGGGTCCTGCAGGAGGCGCTGCGCTCACGCCTGCCCTTCGGGGGCTTTCCGTGGGGAAGGCTGGCCTTCAGCCAGGGCGAGAGCCCCCTGCTCGCGCTGGCCGCGCTCGGGGGAGCGCCGCTGCTCAGCTTCGTCGTCGCCCTGCTGGCGGGCGCGCTGGCCTGGTTGGCCGTACGCCGCAGCCGCGTCGCTGCCCTGGTCGCGCTCGGCGCCGTCGCCGCCGGTCTCGGCTCGGCCGCGCTCGTGCCGGCCCCCACCGACGGCGACCCGGTGCGCGTGGCGGTGGTGCAGGGCAACGTGCCGCGACTGGGTCTTGAGTTCAACGCCCAGCGCGCTGCCGTCCTGGGCAACCACGTCAGCGCCACGCGCGAGCTGGCGGCCCAGGTGCGGGCGGGCCGCGCCGTACGCCCTGATCTGGTGATCTGGCCGGAGAACGCCTCCGATCTCGACCCGTTCACCGACCCCGAGGCCTTCACTCTCATCGACGACGCCGTGAAGGACATCGGCGTGCCGGTGCTGATCGGCGCGGTGCTGGAGGGTCCTGGCGACAAGGTCAGCAACGCCGGCATCGTCTGGGACCCGGTCACCGGGCCCGGGCAGCGCTACGTCAAGCGCCACCCGGTGCCGTTCGGGGAGTACATCCCGCTGCGTCCGCTGATCCGCAAGGTCACCTCCAAGGTCGACCTGGTGCCGCGTGACTTCGCCGCCGGCGACCGGGTCGGCGTGCTGGATGTCGGCCCGGTGCGGCTCGGGGACGTCATCTGCTTCGAGGTGGCCTACGACGCCCTGGTGCGTGACACCGTCCGGGCAGGGGGCAGGCTGCTGGTCGTGCAGACCAACAACGCGACCTTCGGCCGCAGCGGCGAGAGCGCCCAGCAGCTGGCGATGGGTCGGCTGCGCGCCGTCGAGCACGGCCGGGCCGTGCTGGTCGCCGCCACCAGCGGCATCAGCGCGATCATCCGGCCCGACGGCTCGCTCGAGGCCTCCGCGCCGGTGTTCGCGCGCCAGGTGCTCCAGGCCGAGATCGCCACCCGGTCCGACCTCACGCTGGCGACCCGGCTGGGGCTGCTGCCCGAGGTGGCCGTGTCCCTCGTCGGGCTGCTCGGCCTCGGCCTGGGCCTGCGGCGGCGCGCATGAGGCCGCCGCTAGGTCAGGTCCTAGTGATCATCCCGACCTACGACGAGCGGGAGAACCTCGAGCCCATCGTGGCCCGGCTGCACGCCGCCGTGCCGAGCGCGCAGGTGCTCGTCGTCGACGACAACAGCCCCGACGGGACCGGCGCGATCGCTGACCGGCTCGCCGCCGCCGACGAGCGCGTGCACGTGCTGCACCGCAACGACAAGGCGGGCCTCGGAGCGGCCTACATCGCTGGCTTCGACTGGGCCCGCGAGCACGGCTTCGACGTGTGCGTGGAGATGGACGCCGACGGCTCGCACTCCCCGGAGCAGCTGCCCCGGCTGCTGGCCGCCCTCGAGCACGCCGACGTCGTGCTCGGCAGCCGCTGGGTGCCCGGCGGCGAGGTCGTCAACTGGCCCCGCTCACGCGAGCTGCTCAGCCGGGGCGGCAACGCCTACACCCGCCTCCTGCTCGGCCTGCCGCTGCGTGACGCCACCGGCGGCTACCGCGCCTACCGCCGCACCGTGCTGGATGCTCTTCCACTGCACCAGGTCGCCTCGCAGGGCTACTGCTTCCAGGTCGACCTGGCCTGGCAGGCCTGGAAGGCCGGCCACGAGGTCGTCGAGGTGCCGATCACGTTCGTGGAGCGCGAGCGCGGCGAGTCCAAGATGAGCCGCTCGATCGTCGGCGAGGCGCTGTGGCGGGTCACCTGGTGGGGCCTGCGCACCGGCCGCTCGCGCCGCCCGCTGCCGGCCCACGTCCCGCAGGGCTGAGCCGTGCCACTGCTGATCGTGCTTGCGCTGGTGGTCGTGCCGATCCTCGAGCTCTACCTGGTGGTGCAGGTCGGACAGTTGATCGGGGTGCTGCCCACCCTCGCGCTGCTGGTCGTCATGTCGCTGCTCGGCGGCTACCTGCTGCGCCGCGAGGGCACCCGCACCTGGCGGGCCCTGCGCGAGACGCTGCAGGCCGGCCGGATGCCCGCCCGCGAGGTCGCCGACGGCGCGCTGGTGATCCTCGGGGGAGCGCTGCTGCTGACGCCTGGCTTCGCGACCGACGCCGTCGGGCTGCTGTGCATCCTGCCGCCGTCCCGCGCCGTCCTGCGTCGGGTCCTGACCGGGTTGGTGGCCAGCCGGCTCGGTGTGGCCGGGATGGTCGGGGGACTGGCCGCCGACCGGTTCGGCCGACGTTCTCCTGACGCCCGCCGGACGGTCGACGGCGGGGTCGTCGACGGCGAGGTCGTCGAGGACGGCGAGGGCCCACCGAGCCCGCCGTAGCGAGTCCGACGCAGCACGACAACGGGCCGCCTCCCGAAGGAGACGGCCCGTCAGAGGGGGTCGATCAGGCGCTCTTCTTGTCCTTGGCGCGCTCCTGCTTGAGCGCCGCCTTGACCTTGCCCTGATGGTCGTGCAGGACGGCCAGCCGCTCCGCCAGGACCTCCTCGAGCTCCTCGGCGCTGCGGCGCTCCAGGAGCATGTCCCAGTGCGTACGCGCCGGCTTGCCCTTCTTGGGCTCGGGCTGCTCGCCGTCGCGCAGCAACGCAGTCGCGCCGCAGGTGCGGCACTCCCACGTCGGCGGGATGTCGGCCTCGGCGGCGAAGGGCATCGCCGTCTCGTGGCCGTTGGGGCAGTCGTAGGCGGTGCGCAGCCGCGGAGCGAACTCGGTGTGCCGGTCGCTCTCGTAGCTCACGGCACCGAGGCGGGTGCCTCGAAGGACGCGATCGCTCATGGGGTGCCTCCTGGTCCGAACGTCTGTGTGTGCCAACGTGCAGCACAGCGGGAGGATTCCCGCACGGCGTCTGCGGACACCTCCCGGACGTCACTGCCACCGTTGGAGCCCTGCCGTGCCGCTGCTGACCCGCACCTCGACCCCTCGCCCGAGCACTGTCCTGGCAGCCGCGACGCCGGCGCGGCTGGCCGTCGGCCGTACGGGCGCAGGCGTCGTCATGCTGGCCCGGCCGCGGCTGGTGCCGCAGACGATGGGCGTCGACTCGGCCAGCGCGGCCAAGACCGGGTGGGTCATGCAGATGCTGGGCGCACGCGAGGTGGCGCTGGGCCTCGGGACGCTCGCGGCGCTGCGCTCGCGGGACAGCCGCGCCGCCCGGACGTGGGTGCAGGTCGGGGTGCTGTGCGACGGGATCGACGCCCTCGCGATCGGCACGGCGATCGCGAGGGGCCGGGTGTCCAAGGCGATCGGCGGCGCCGTGGTCCTGACCTCGATCGGGGCGACGCTTGCCGGTCTGCACGCGCTCCAGTCGGACGAATCGGACCTCTGACCTCAGGTCGACGCCACTGGGTGCCGAGACGAGCGCTACACCACTTGTCACTCGAGCACCAGGAGGCGCGCCGTGCGGCCCGTCCGTTTCCCAGGACTGCGAGCCCGTGCGGCCGGTCTCTCCCTCACGCTGGTGGCCCTGGCCGCGGTCAGCACGGCCGGCTACAGCGCGAAGGTCCCGCTCGGCAGCGCTCCCGACCAGGTCACCGCCGATGTGCTCCACGTCGCGCGCAACCAGCTCGGCGACCCCTACGTCTGGGGCGGCAACGGGCCAGCCGGCTGGGACTGCAGCGGACTGACGTCGCTGTGGCGCAGCGTCGGGGGCGCGAAGGGCATGCCGCGGGTCTCCCGCGACCAGCAGGCCTGGGCGGTCCCGCTGCCCGCCGAGCAGGCCCTGCCCGGCGACCTGGTCTTCTTCGGCAACCCGGTCACCCATGTCGGCCTCTACACCGGCACGGGCCGGATGCTCGATGCCGCCGCCTCGCTCGGCGGGGTCGTCGAGCGGACGATCTGGCGCTCCGGCGTCGTGCGGTACGGCCGGGTTCCGCACCCCGGCATGACCCGGGTGCGTCCCTGGACCCCGCCGCCCCTTCCCTCGGCCGCCCCGACGCCTGCGGACGACGAGCCGGCGGTGGCGCCGCGTACGCCCTCCCGGCCGAAGGCGCCGGCTCCCAGCCCGGCGGCGGCCCCCACAGGCCTGACCAATCTGCCCGGCCTGCCGGGGGTCCAGGCCCGGCCGTCCTCCCGGACGGCACTGGCCGCGGCCACCAATGCCCGCAGCGTGCTCGGGTCCTCGGCCTGGACAGACGTCTCGCTGGTGCGTACGGCGTGGCGGCACGCCGGGGGAGCGGCGCTCCCGACCACCCGTCCCGCCCTGGTCGCAGCCGGCCGGCCGGTCGCGCTGGCCGACGCCCGGGTCGGAGACCTCGTGGTCTACAACCGCCCCGCCACCCATCTGGGCCTCTACCTCGGGCACGGCTACATGGTTGACGCGTCACCCCGACAGGGCGCTGTCGTGGTGCGACGGGTCTACGCCGCCGGCTTCGCCGGCCTGGTGCGCCTGGGCTGAGGGGTGGCGCAGGTCACGGCCGCGGACGGGCCGTCGACGCGGGCGTACGGAACAATGGGTGCGCCTGTGCGCCTTGTTCCGAGGCGCCCCTGCACCGAGACGAGGAGAGCCCCGTGGACAGCCTTGGCACCGCCGAGCGCCCGCTGCGCGTCGCGATCGTCGGCGCCGGACCGGCCGGGATCTACGCCGCCGACGTCCTGATGAAGTCCGAGACCCAGGTCTCGATCGACCTCTACGAGCGCCAGCCCGCGCCGTTCGGTCTGATCCGCTACGGCGTCGCGCCGGACCATCCCCGGATCAAGGGCATCGTCAAGGCGCTGCACCAGGTGCTGAGCAAGCCGCAGATCCGGCTCATCGGCAACGTCGAGTACGGCGTGGACGTCAAGCTCGAGGACCTGCGGCGCTACTACGACGCGGTCGTGTTCACCACCGGCGCCGAGAAGGACCGCGACCTCGACATCCCGGGGATCGACAAGCAGGGCAGCTTCGGCGGCGCGGAGTTCGTCTCCTGGTTCGACGGCCACCCCGACGTGCCGCGCGAGTGGCCGCTGGGGGCTGAGCAGATCGCCGTCATCGGCGCCGGCAACGTCGGCCTGGATGTGGCGCGGATGCTGTCCAAGACCGCCGACGAGCTGCTGGTCACCGAGATCGCCGACAACGTCTACCGCGGACTGGTCGCCAGCCCGGTGCGCGAGGTGCACGTCTTCGCGCGACGGGGTCCGGCACAGGCCAAGTTCACCCCGCTGGAGCTGCGGGAGCTCGACCACTCGCCCAACGTCGAGGTCATCGTCGACCCCGAGGACATCGAGTACGACGACGGCTCGGTGAAGGCGATCAACAGCGACAACCAGACCAAGCTGGTCGTCCGCGAGCTCGAGCGCTACGCCATGCGCGAGCCCGGGCCGCGACCGCGCAAGCTGTTCCTGCACTTCTTCGCCTCACCCGTCGAGGTGCTCGGCGATGGCAAGGTCGAGGGCTTCCGCACCGAGCGCACCGAGCTGACCGGCGATGGCAACGTCCGGGGGACCGGCGTCACGACCGACTGGCCGGTGCAGGCGGTCTACCGGTGCGTCGGCTACCGCTCCAGCGAGCTGCCGGACCTGCCGTGGGACAGCCGCAACCACGTCGTGCCGCACGCCGCCGGCCGGGTG
>JBBPYI010000186.1:0-7425 GCA_038200075.1 Mycobacteriales bacterium | reverse complement strand
CCGGCGACGTCGTCGGGCTGGTCAACGCCAGCGCCCTCCGGGTCGGCGACAGCCTCTACGTCCAGGACCCGGTGACCTTCCCCCCGATCCCGAGCTTCGCCCCCGAGCACTTCGCGGTCTGCCGCGCGGTCGACTCCGGCCGCTACAAGCAGTTCCGCCGCGGCATCGAGCAGCTCGAGCAGGAGGGGACCGTGCAGGTGCTGCGCAGTGACCTGCGCGGCGACCAGGCGCCGGTGCTTGCCGCGGTCGGGCCGATGCAGTTCGAGGTCGCCGAGCACCGGATGGCCGGGGAGTTCAGCGCGCCGGTCCGGTTGGACCGCCTGGACTACACGATGGCCCGCCGCACCGACCGCGAGTGGGCCAAGGTGCTGGACCGCGAGAGCGGGGTCGAGGTGCTCGAGCGCACCAGCGACGGAGAGCTGCTCGCGCTGTTCGCTGGCAACTGGCGCCTGGCTCGGGTGCAGCGCGACCACCCCGATGCCGTGCTCGAGCCGTTGGTGGCGGCCAGCTCGTGACGCCCTTCCTGCTCGTCCTGCTTCGGCCGCTGCTGCTGCTGGTGGCAGCGCTGGCGCTCGTCGGCACCGGCGGTGTCGAGCTCGCGCCCCGCGCGGCGCCGCCCGCAGTCGTCACCGTTGCCACTGCCGCGTCGACGACCGCGGCCTCCCGACCGGCAGCGCCGTCGGCCCGCACCGACGGCTCGGTCCCCGGCCCGGTCCTGCGCGCAGCGCTGTCGGTGGCCGCAGCCCCGACGGTCGGGGGAGCGGCGCTGCCCCCGGGGCGTACGCCGCACGTCGCTCCCCACCTGGTCAGCACGCCGCAGACCCGCCCACCGACCTCCCCCGACCTCGCGGCACCTCGCGGCGGCATCGACGGCCGGGCCCCTCCCGTCACGACAGGCACCTGAGCCGTCCTGTCGTGCGGCCGTCCGGCCGCGTCCCTGCTTGAGGAAACCCTGTGACCAGACCTCCCGTCCTGCGAGCCCTGCTCGCCCTTGTCATCCTGGGCCTGTCGGCCTTCTTCGCCTTCACCAAGCCCGCCCAGCTCGGCCTCGACCTGCGCGGTGGCGCCTCCATCACCCTGGAGACCCAAGACACCAACGGCGTCCAGGCCAACGCGGAGTCCACCGACCGAACCCTGGGCGTCCTGCGCAACCGCGTCGACGCCCTCGGCGTCGCCGAGTCCACCCTGGCCCGCTCCGGGCAGCGCCGCATCATCGTCGAGCTGCCCGGCGTGACCGACCCGGCCGAGGCCGAGGCCCGGATCGGCCAGACCGCCCAGCTGACGTTCCACCCGGTGCTCGGCCCGGGCGATCCCAGTGCGATCCCCGGCTTCGTGCCCCCGACCAACCCCCCGTCCCCGGGCGCCGACCCCGAGACGGTCGTCGGGCCCACGCCCCCACCGAGCGCCACGGCGCCGGCCGTCAGCCCGGCCCCCGCGCCCAGCGCCACCGCCAACGGCAGGTCGCTGCCCGGCGCGTTCGTGGCCACCCAGGCGACGCCCGCGCCCAGCACCCCGGCGCCTGCCCCCAAGCCCGACCCCTCGCTGCTGCCGGCTCCGGGCGCTGCTGACGCGCCGGCCGGCGGGGCGGACTTCGACCCCACCCTGCCGCAGCAGACCGTGCTGGATGAGCAGGGGCTTCCGCTGCTGCTCGGCCCGGCCTCCTTCACCGGCGACGGCGTGGGCGACGCCGGGGTCTTCACCGATCCCACCACCGGCGTCGTGTCCGTCACCATCGACTTCAAGGGCGACGGCGGCCGGGCCTGGGAGGCGCTCACCGGCGCTGCAGCGTGCAACCCGCCCGGTTCGGACATGCGCCGCGTCGCGATCGTGCTCGATGGCCAGATCATCAGCTCCCCGCCCCCGACCGAGAGCGTGCAGTGCAACGTCGGCATCCAGGGCGGCAACACCCAGATCACCGGGTCGTTCACGACGGCCTCGGCCGGCGACCTCGCGGCCCTGATCAAGGGCGGCGCGCTGCCGCTGCGCGTGGACGTCATCTCCAGCAGCACCGTCGGCCCGACGCTCGGCCAGGACGCGATCGACGCCAGCGTCGAGGCCGGCATCATCGGTCTGACCCTGACCGCGCTGTTCCTGATCGTCGTCTACCGCTTCGTCGGCCTGCTGGCCTCCGTCGCCCTCGCGTCGTACGGGCTGATCTCCTACGGCGCGCTCGTGGCGCTCGGAGCCACGCTGACCCTGCCCGGTCTCGGCGGGCTGCTGCTGTCGGCAGGCCTCGCCATCGACGCCAACGTGCTGGTCTTCGAACGGGCCAGGGAGGAGTTCGCGGCCTCGCGAAGCAAGCGGCTGCTCCCGGCAATGGACAACGGCTTCTCCAAGGCCTTCAGCGCGATCGCGGACTCCAACGTCACGACGCTGCTCGCCGCCGGTCTGCTGTTCCTGCTGGCCTCCGGACCGGTCCGCGGCTTCGGTGTCACCCTCGTCATCGGTGTCATCGCCTCGGTCGTCTCGGCGCTGCTGATCACCCGGGTATTCACCGACTTCGGACTGCGACGCGGGCTGTTCACCAAGCGTCCCAGCCTGACCGGTCTGGCGAGCCTGGGCCGCTTCCGTAACTGGCTGGAGCGGCGCAAGCCCGACCTCATGCAGTACAGCCGCAAGTACCTCGTCGTGACCAGTGCGGTGCTCCTGCTCTCGGTGGCGGGCATGTTCGTACGCGGCTTCAACTTCGGCGTCGAGTTCACCGGCGGCCGCGTCGTGCAGTACACGACGACCCAGCCGGTCTCGGTCGCCGAGGCCCGCACCAAGGTGGAGACCGCCGGCTTCCCGACCGCCGTCGTGCAGGAGTCCGAGGGCGTCGGGGCGCTGCCCAACATCACGGTGCGCACGGCGCCGATCTCCAACGCCGAGGTCGAGCGGGTCCGCAGCGCGCTGGCCGAGGTCGGCGGCACGGTGACGATCGCCGAGAACCAGGCCATCGGACCGACGCTCGGCGACGAGCTGCGGACCAAGGCGCTCATCGCCCTGGTCATCGCCCTGCTCGCCCAGCTGGCCTATCTTGCGGTGCGCTTCCGGTGGACCTTCGCGGCCGGCACCGTCCTGGCGATGTTCCACGACGTCCTGATCGTGGTCGGCATCTTTGCCTGGCTCGGCAAGCCGATCGACGGGGTGTTCCTGGCGGCGGCCCTGACCATCATCGGTGTCTCGGTCAACGACTCCGTGGTCACGATGGACCGCATCCGTGAGACCTGGGCGGCCAACCGCACCAAGCCGCTGCGCCAGATCGTGAACACCGCGATCATCAGCACCGCGCCGCGCACGATCAACACCGGCATCGGTGCGTTCTTCATCCTCGGTGCGCTCACCGTGCTCGGCGGCGCGTCGCTCCAGGACTTCGCCCTGGCGCTGCTGATCGGCTTGTTCGTCGGCACCTACTCCTCGGCGTTCGTCGCCTCGCCGCTGGTGCTGGAGTTCGAGAAGCGCAACAGCGCTCCGCCGCCGATGCCCAAGCGCAAGACCAGCAGCGCGTCGTCCCGGTCGCGGCCGGCGAAGAAGCGTCCGCAGCCGGTGCGCGCCCGCGTGCAGCCGGAGGGCGGCACGGTCTAGCGGGTCAAGCTCGACCAGGAGGGCGGTGCGACGTGGACGGGACCTTCAACACGGTCCTGCTCGCCTCCACCGCCCTCCTGCTCGTCGCGGTGCTGTCGGTGCGGCTGGCCAGCCGCACCGGTCTGCCGGCGCTGCTGATCTACCTCGCGGTCGGCCTGGTCGTCGGTGAGGCCGGTCTCGGCGTGGAGTTCTCCGACTACGCGCTGACCTCCGAGCTGGGACTGGTCGCGCTCGCCCTCATCCTCGCCGAGGGCGGCCTGACGACCCGCTGGTCGGTCGTACGCCCCGTCCTTCCTTTCGCCGCCGTCCTCGCGACGCTCGGGGTCGCCGTCAGCGTCGCCGTCGTCGCCGGGCTGGCCCACCTGGTGCTGGACGTCGACGTGCGTACGGCCGTGATCCTGGGCAGCGTCGTCGCCTCGACCGACGCAGCGGCGGTCTTCTCCGTCCTGCGCCGGTTGCCGCTCAAGGCGCGGATCGGGGCGACGCTGGAGGCCGAGTCAGGGCTCAACGACGCTCCGGTCGTGGTGCTGGTGGTGCTCGCCTCCTCCGACGCCTGGGGCCGCACCTCGGTCCTCGAGGGGCTGGGGATCGTGGTCCTGGAGCTGCTGGGCGGGGCGCTGCTCGGGGTCGTCATCGGGCGGCTCGGCCGCGAGCTGCTGGCCCGCGCGGCCCTGCCCTCGGCAGGCCTCTACCCGCTGGCCACCGTCGCGCTGTGCCTGCTGGCCTTCGCCTCCGGTGAGGCGCTGCACGTCAGCGGCTTCTTGTCGGTGTACCTCTCGGCGCTCGTCCTGGGCAACAGTCCGCTGCCCCACCGACGAGCCGTCCTGGGGTTCGCCAGCTCCACCGCCCTGCTGGCAGAGGCCGGGCTGTTCGTCCTGCTGGGCCTGCTGGCCACGCCCGAGCGCCTGCTGCCGGCGGTGCCGGAGGCGCTGCTGATCGGCGCCGCGGCGACCTTCCTGGCCCGGCCACTGGCCGTCCTGGTCAGCGCACTGCCGTTCCGGCTGCCCTGGCGCGAGAAGGTGTTCCTGTCCTGGGCGGGGTTGCGGGGCGCCGTCCCGATCGTCATCGCGACCATCCCGATCACCGAGGGCCTGGTCGACGCCGAGCGGATCCTGGACATCGTCTTCGTGCTGGTGGTGGTCTACACCGTCGTGCAGGCACCGACGCTGCCGAGGGTCGGTCGCCGGCTCGGCGTCGTCGACAGCGCGCAGGCCCTGGACGTCGAGGTCGAGACCGCTCCGCTGGAGGAGATGGGCGCCGATCTGCTGCAGGTCCGGGTCGGTCCGGGCTCGCGACTGCACGGCGTCTACGTCGAGGAGCTGCGCCTGCCCGCCGGCGCCCACGTCACGCTCGTCGTCCGGGACGGGCACGGACTGGTGCCGCGTCAGCACACCCAGTTCGTGCACGGCGATCAGCTGCTGGTCGTCGCCACCACGGGCGTACGCGACGCAGCCGAGGCCCGGCTGCGCGCCGTCGCCCGCGGCGGCAAGCTGGCCCGGTGGAACGGCGAGCAAGGCTCCTGACGGGAACGCCCGGCGGCAACGGGTGGTTGAGGACCGTATGAGGTTCTTCAGCAAGCCGCAGATGCCCACCGCCGAGACCGCGCTGGCCGGACGCGACACCGCCGTCGCCGTCGCCGACCGCCACGAGGTGCTGGGCACCTCCATGACCGAGTGGCCCGACACCGCCGAGGTCCTCTACGTCGCGATGGGCTGCTTCTGGGGCGCTGAGCGCATCTTCTGGAAGATTCCGGGGGTCATCACCACGGCCGCCGGCTACGCCGGCGGCTTCACCAAGAACCCGTCGTACGAGCAGACCTGCACCGGTCGCACCGGCCACACCGAGGCCGTGGTGGTCGTCTACGACCCCACCAAGGTCGACGTCGACGTCCTGCTCAAGGGCTTCTGGGAGAACCACGACCCGACCCAGGAGGACGGCCAGGGCAACGACCACGGGACGCAGTACCGCACCGCGATCTACCCGACGACCGACGCGCAGCTGGACGCTGTCCAGGCCTCCCGTGAGCGCTACCAGGCGGCCCTGACCGATGCCGGCTACGGCCGGATCACCACCGAGATCAAGCCATTCAGCGAGGCCGGGCCGTTCTACTACGCCGAGGCCTACCACCAGCAGTACCTGCACAAGAACCCCGGCGGCTACTGCAACCACGGGTTCTGCCAGGTGGCCTACGACCGGCAGGACCTCACCCGGGTCGAGCTGCCCGCCGGCTGAGCTGCGTTAGGGCCGGCGCTGCGGCGCGACGACGACGGTCGGACCGGCCCACTCCAGCAGCAGCAGGGTGGCGTCGTCGCGCAGCCGTCCGCCCTGGAACTCCAGGCAGCTGTGCACCAGTCGGCGCAGCACCTCGCTGGCCAGCAGCCCTGACGCGCTCTCGCGCACGAACAGGTCCATGAGGCGCTCCAGGCCGAACTCCTCCCCCTCGGGGGAGCGAGCCTCCACGACCCCGTCGGTGTAGAGCAGCACGCGGTCGCCGGGCTCCAGCGAGAGCTCGGCCGGCTGGGTCATCTCCTCGCGGGCCACCAGGCCGAGCCCCAGCGGCAGGCTCGAGACCTGCTCGGGCTCAGGCAGCACCCGTCCGCTGCGAATGACCACCGGGCTGGGGTGGCCGGCCGAGGTCCAGGACAGCCGCCCCGTACGCACGTCGAGCTCGGCGGCCAGTGCGGTGACGAACGTGTCACCCATCAGCCCGGCGACGGCCTGGTCCATGGTGGCGAACAGGTCCGCCAGCGGCACCCGTGTGCGCCGGGAGTGGCGGTAGGCGCCGACGGCCAGACTGCTGATGACGCTGGAGGGCAGGCCGTGGCCCATCGCGTCGAAGACGGCGAGCGACAGCGTGTCGCCGTTGATGGCGTAGTCGAAGCAGTCACCGCCGACCTCGTACGCCGGTTCGAGCAAGCCGGCGACGGTCGTCCCTGCGCAGGCGAAGGTCAGCGGGGGCAGCAGCGACCACTGCATCTCGGCCGCGAGGTTCAGGTCGGTGCGGCGACGCTGCAGGTGGTAACGGTCGGTGTAGGGCGAGGCGGCCATGACCAGCATCGCGGCCAGCAGCCCGAGCTCCTCGGCGTAGCCCCGGCCGTTGTCATCCAGGCTGGGAACCGTCATCGCCAGGACGCCGAGGCGCTCGGCCCGCTCGGTCACCGGCACCCAGACCTGCACGTCGTCCTCGCCGGGCGCCTCCAGCAGTGTCTGGGTCGAGAAGCAGCGACCCGCCATCGTCCCGAGCACCGAGGCGGGCTGGACGACCTCGCCGTGCTCCAGGCGGTCCGGGGTCGGCTGCAGGACCTGCTGCTCGTAGTCGATGAGGTAGAGCACCAGGTCGGTGCCGCCGAGCTCGCGCGCTCCGGAGACGAGGTTGGCGACCACGTCCTCGGGGGAGTTCTCCTGCGCCTCACGCAGCAGGCGCGCCAGGGCACGTACGGTCGTCATGGTTCGAGCGCCCCCTCGGTCGATCGCTGAGCACCAGTGTGCAGGACGGTCGCGGCGACGACAGGCGTCTGCCGTGGCAGGCTGATCGGGTGAGCGACCGCCGCAACGCCGCGATCGTCGGTGGGGTCGCGCTGTGGGTGCTGGTGGTCCTCGGACTGGACACCGGGGCCACGCTCACCCAGCAGCGTCTGCTCGGGCTCCTGACCTGGGCGACGCTGGCGCTGGCGCTGCGTGGGGAGGCCCGGGCGACCCGCGTGCAGGTCGCGGTCGTCGTGGCGGACGCCACCGTCATCGAGTACGTCTTCGCCGACTGGCTCGGCGTCTAGGTCTACCGGCTCGAGAACGTCCCGGCCTTCGTCCCGCCTGGGCACGGGCTGATCTACCTGGCAGCCTTCGCCGTCGGTCGCAGCGCCT